>JBBIIW010000270.1:0-4696 GCA_037446305.1 Candidatus Rokuibacteriota bacterium | reverse complement strand
GGGACGTCGACTGGGCCGAGGCGCTGCGCCGGGCGCTGCAGGCGCTGGCGCCGGCGGGGCCCGCCACCGGCCGGCCGCCGGTTTGACTCGCCTCCGGGCCCGGGCTACGCTCCTGCCCGCCGCGCACTCCAGATCCGGGGAGGAGATCGCCGTGATCGCACGCCTGGCCGCCGCCCTCGTCCTGCTCCTCGCCACCGTCACGCTGGCCGCCGCGCAGTCGCGGCCCCTCAGGCCCTTCACCTTCATCCTGGACTTCCTGCCCTACGGGGAGTACACGCCGTACTTCACCGCCCTGGACAAGGGCTGGTACCGCGAGGAAGGGCTGGACGTGAAGATCCTGCGCGGCGCGGGCAGCGGCGACACCATCAAGCGGATCGCCGTGGGGCAGGGCGAGGCCGGCAGCGCCGACTTCAGCGCGCTGGTGGCCGCCCGCGCCAACGAGGACATCAAGGTCCGCGCCATCGCCGCGTACTTCCGGCGGCCGCCCCACTCGATCTTCGTGCGGGAGGGGACCGGCATCGACACCGCCCGGGACCTGCAGGGGCGGACGCTGGCCATCACGCCGGGCAACAGCCACCAGATCCTGTTCCCGCTGCTGGCGAAGCTGGCGGGCTTCCCGGCCGAGTCGGTGAAGTGGGTGACGATGGACGGCGCGGCCATGGGGCCGGCGCTGATCGCGGGCCGGGTGGAGGGCGCGCCCTTCTTCGCCAACCACGAGGCGCGGCTGCAGAAGCAGGCCCGGGCCCAGGGCATCACGCTCAAGCGCATCTCGTACGCCGACGCCGGCTTCGACATGTACTCGCTGGTGATCTTCGCTCGCGAGGAGTCGATCGCGAAGGACGCCGAGTCGCTGCGGGCGTTCCTGCGCGCCACCCTGCGCGGCCTGAAGCACGCCTTCGCCCGCGAGCACCTGGAGGAGGGGGCCCGCATCCTGCTCAGGTACCACCCCGAGGTGGACTTCGACGCGGCCGCCGGCGCCGCCCAGGTGGCCAGCCGATACGCCCTGACCGAGGAGGTCACCTCCGGCCAGGTGGCCCTCGGCCAGTTCGAGCCGGCGCGGGTGGAGCGCTCGCGCGACGTCTACACCGAGTACATGCGCCTCAAGCGGCAGGTGCCGGGCGCCGAGCTGTACACGAACGACCTGCTGCCCGAGCGGAAGTGAGGGCCGTGCCGCTCCTGATCCGCGGCGGTCAGGTGCTGCGCGGGGGCGCCCTGGCGCGCGCCGACATCCTGGTCGAGGGCGAGCGCATCGCCGCCGTCGAGCCCGCGCTGCCCCGGCCGGAGGCCGCCGAGGAGCTGGACGCGAGCGGCTTCCTCGTCATCCCCGGGCTGGTCAACGCGCACACCCACGCCCACAACACGCTGCTCCGCGGCCTGGCCGGCCGCTGGACGCTGGAGGATCTGCTCAACCACGGCCCGGCGCTGAACGCCGGCCGCACGGCCGAGGACCACTACCTGAGCGCCGCCATCGGCGCCATCGAGATGCTCAGGTGCGGCTGCACCGCCGCCTACGACCTGTTCATGACCGTTCCCGCCCCGACGGTGGAGGACCTGGAGGCGGTGGCCCGGGCCTACGCCGACGTCGGGATGCGGGCCGTGCTGGCTCCGGCCGTGGCCGACCTGGTCTTCTGGGACACCGTGCCCGGGTTGATGGACCTGCTGCCCAAGGCGCTGCGGCTCCGGCTGGAGGAGATCCGGGTGGCGCCGGCGGCGGCCTTGCTGGGCATGAAGGCGCAGGCCATCCGCCGGCTGCACGGCGCCGCCGGCGGCCGCATCCGGACGGCGGTGGCGCCGACCATCCCCACCCAGTGCACCGACGACTTCCTGGCCGGCTGCGTGCGGCTGGCACGTGAGCACGGGGTGGGACTGCACACGCACCTGGCGGAGTCGAAGGTGCAGGCGGTGGCGGCCCGGCGCCGGTGGGGCCGCACCGCCGTCGAGCGGCTGGCCGAGCTGGGCGCGCTGGGCCCTGGCTTCGTCGGGGCCCACGCCGTGTGGCTGACCGACGACGACATGCGGCGGCTGGCCGACGCCGGCGCCGCCGTCGCCCACAACCCGGCCAGCAACCTGCGGCTCGGAAGCGGCATCGCCGCCGTGCGGGAGATGCTGGACGCCGGCGTCACCGTCGCCCTCGGCACCGACGGCTCGATGTGCTCCGACAACCAGGACCTCTTCGAGGCCCTGCGCCTGGCGGCACTGATCGGCAACGTCCGCTTCCCCCACCACACCGCGCGCTGGCTGACGGCGGCCGATGTGTGGCGGATGGCCACGCTGAACGGCGCCCGCGCGGTCGGCCTGGCCGACGCCGTCGGGGCGCTGGAGCCCGGCCGGCAGGCCGACATGGTCCTGCTGCGCGCCGGCTCCACCTTCCTCCGCCCCCTCAGCGACGCCCTCGGCTCGCTGGTGTACGTCGAGACCGGCGCCGGCGTGGACACGGTGCTCGTCGCCGGGCGGGTGGTGCTGCGGGCCGGGCGGGTGCTCGGCGTGGACGAGGATCGCCTGCGGGCGCAGGCCCAGGCCGCCGCCGACCGCCTCCGGGCCCGCAACGCCGCCGGCTTCGCCCTGGCCGCGGAGATCGCCCCCTACCTGTCCACCGCCTGCCGGGCGGCGGCCGCCGTCCCGTACCCCGTCAACCGCTACGCGGTCCCGGCGGGATGATCGAGCTGCAGGAGGTCTCCAAGACCTTCCGCTCGCGGCAGGGCGATCCGGTGCACGCGCTGGACGGCATCAGCCTGCGCGTCGAGCCGGAGGAGTTCGTCGCCATCGTCGGGCCCAGCGGATGCGGCAAGTCCACGCTGCTCCGGCTGGTGGGCGGTCTCACCCGGCCCAGCGCCGGCGTCGTGCGCGTCCGCGGGGCCGAGGTCCGCGAGCCGTTCCCCGATGCGGGCTTCGTCTTCCAGAGCGCGGTGCTGCTGCCCTGGCGCACGGTCCTCGACAACGTCCTCTTCTCCATCGAGATGCTGGGCCAGCCGCGCGAGGCGTACCGGGCGCGGGCGCAGGCGCTGATCGAGCTGGCCGGCCTGCGGGGCTTCGAGGGGAAATACCCGTGGGAGCTGTCGGGCGGCATGCAGCAGCGGGCGGCCATCTGCCGGGCCCTCGTCCACGATCCCAGCCTGCTCCTCATGGACGAGCCGTTCGGGGCTCTGGACGCGATGACGCGCGAGGAGATGAGCTTCGAGCTGCTGCGCATCTGGGGCGAGCGCCGCAAGACGATCCTGTTCGTCACCCACTCCATCCCCGAGGCCATCCTGCTCTCCGACCGCGTGGTCGTCATGACGCCCCGGCCGGGCCGCCTGGCCCGCGTGCTGCCGATCGATCTGCCGAGGCCCCGCACGGTCGAGATGGAGTTCGACGAGCGCTTCCGGAAGGCCAGCGACGAGATCCGCAGCCTGATCTTCGCCCGCCGGCCCGAGGCCAGCGGTGCCGGCCGCCGCTGAGCGCCGGGCGCGGGAGGTGCTGCTGCCGGCCGGCGTGCTGCTGGGGGCCCTGGCGCTGTGGGAGATCGTCTGGCGCCTCCTGGACGTCCCCCGCTTCGTGGTGCCGCTGCCCTCGGGGATCCTTCTCGAGACGTGGGCGTTTCGCGGCCACCTCCTCGCGCACGGCTGGGTGACGCTCTACGAGACGCTGGCCGGCTTCGCGCTCTCCGTGCTGGTCGGCACCCCGCTGGCCGTGCTCATCGTCTACTCGCCCGTGCTGCGCAGTGCCATCTACCCGCTGCTGGTCGTGACGCAGGCCGTGCCCAAGGTCGCCATCGCCCCCGTGCTGCTCCTGCTCCTGGGCGCCGGCGAGGTGTCGAAGGTCGTCGTCGCCTTCCTGGTGGCCTTCTTCCCCATCGTGGTGGACACGGCCACCGGGCTGGCAGCCACGCCGCCCGAGCTCCTGGACCTCTCCCGCTCGTACCGCGCCAGCGCCTTCAAGACCTTCGTCAAGGTCCGCTTCCCGATGGCCCTGCCGTTCTTCTTCAGCGGCCTCAAGGTGGCCGTCACCCTGTCGGTCATCGGCGCGGTGGTGGGCGAGTTCGTGGGCTCCGACCGGGGCCTGGGCTACGTGATCGTCTCCGCCACGTCGTACTGGAAGTCGAACCTGGCCTTCGGGGCCATGCTGCTCCTGGCCGTCATGGCGGTGGGGCTGTTCGCGCTGGTGGAGGCGGTCGAGCGGCTCGTCTGCCCCTGGTACGCCTTCGCCCGCGACGGGGCCGAGACGCGCGCCGAGGCGCGCTGACGCCCGGTCAGGGGCGCGGCTCGATCAGCAGCGTCTGCAGGGCCATGCCGACGAGACCGCGGCGGTCCCGGAGCCGGGTCTGCGTCAGGCCGATACCGGCGGCGGTCCAGGCCGTCGCCGCGTCCAGGCACACCCATTCGCCCTCCAGCGGCCGGTGCAGCGCGACGACCAGGTCCGCGTTGGGGAAGGTGTAGCGCCGGGGGTCCACCGGCACGGCCAGGCCGTTGCCCGAATCCGCGGCGATGAGCACCCGCTGGAGCGGGGAGGGCGCTTCCCCGGCCACGAGCGGGATCCGGGTCCGGATCCACGCGGCCACGCCGCCCTCCTGGGTGGCGCCGGCCACGCGCCGCACCTCGATGGCGGCGGCGTAGCCGGCCGGCACGCCGAGCACGACCGGAAACACGTAGGGCTCGCCGCGCTCGGGCGGCTCGGGCTGCGCCGCCGGCTTGTCGTCCGGCGCGGTGTCCAGCCGGCC
>JBBIIW010000269.1:0-4706 GCA_037446305.1 Candidatus Rokuibacteriota bacterium | reverse complement strand
GGTCGGCGTGGCGCAGGCGGCGTTCGAGGCCGCGCTGCGCTACGCCCAGCAGCGCACGGCCTTCGGCAAGCCCATCTGCCACCACCAGGCCATCCAGCTCAAGCTGGCGGACATGGCGACCGCCATCACGGCCGCCCGGCTGCTCACCGAGGACGCGGCCGGCCGGCTGCAGGCGGACGGCGACGACGTGGGGCCGGCCCTGGCCCGCCTGTTCGCGGCCGAGACCGCGTGCGCGGTCACGCTGGAGGCCATGCGGATCCACGGCGGCTACGGCTACACGGCCGAGTTCCCCGTCGAGCGGTACTACCGGGACGCCCCGCGCCTGCTCCTGGCCCTGGGCGGCGACGACACCGACCGGGCCTGGATCGCCGCGCGCCTGGCCGCCGCCGCTGGGGCCTGAGCGATGGCCTACGGCCGCTGGTTCGAGGACTTCACGGTCGGGGAGGTCATCCGCCACTGGCCGGGGCGGACGATCAACGAGGCCGACTGCACCTGGTTCGCGCTGCTGACCATGAACCAGCATCCCCTGCACAGCGACGCCCACTACGCGGCGACCGCCACCCAGCACGGGCAGCGCGTGGTGCTCGGCCCGCTGGTCTTCGCCATCGGCATCGGCATGACGGTGGCCGACATCTCGGGCAAGGCCATCGCCAACCTGGAGATCGAGCGCATCGTCCACGAGCGGCCCACCTTCATCGGCGACACCCTCTACGCGGAGTCCACCGTGCTCGACAAGCGCCCGAGCCGCCAGGGCGACCGCGGCACCGTCGCCGTGGAGACCCGCGTGCTCAACCAGCGGGGCGAGCGGGTGATGACCTTCCGGCGCACGGCCCTGGTGCCGACGAGGAGCCACGCCACGCTGGGCGAGGGGCGCCTGCCGGCCTGACCATGAGATCCCTCATCGCGCGCCAGATCCTCCGGAGGATCGGAGGGGGGAAGCGGCCATGACGGAACGAGCGGTTCCCGACGTCGAGACCGAGGAGTGGGCCGGCGCCGCGGCGGCGCCGCCCTGGATGACGATCCTGCACAACTGCGACTGCCACACGTTCGAGGAGGTGGTGCGCCAGCTCCAGAAGGCGATCGCCTGCAGCGAGGCCGAGGGCTGGGAGATCGCCTGGCAGGTGCACAACACGGGCAAGGCGGTGGTCAAGGTCGGCCCGGAGGCCGAGTGCGTCCGGGTCGGCAACATCCTGGCCGCCATCGGCCTGGTCGTGACCGTCGTCCAGTCCTGAGCGGCGGCACCGCCGCCCGCCGGGCACCGGCGGGCCCGGCGCTCATGGCGCCGGCGTCAGAGGACGGGGCCGATGATCCAGGGCGCGAACTCCTCCTCCCCCACCCCGCTCAGCTCGCTCTTGGTCCGCTTGCCGGAGGCCACCGCGATGATCTCCTCGAAGATCTGCCGCCCCACGACCTCGAGCGGCGTGCCCTCCAGGATCACCCCGCAGTTGATGTCCATGTCCTCCTCCAGGTGCCGGTAGACGAGCGAGTTCGTGGCCAGCTTGATGGAGGGCACCGGCTTGCAGCCGAAAACGGAGCCGCGGCCGGTCGTGAAGCAGATGACGTTGCAGCCGCCGGCCACCAGCCCGGTGATGGAGACCGGGTCGTGGCCCGGGGTGTCCATGAAGACGAAGCCGCGGGTGGTGATGGGCTCGCCGTAGTTGAAGACGTCCATCAGGGGCGTGGTCCCGCCCTTGGTCACGCCCCCCAGCGACTTCTCGTAGACGGTGGTGATGCCGCCGGCCTTGTTGCCGGGGGCCGGGTTGTTGTCGAGGACCTCGATGCCCCGGCAGTACCACTCCCACCACGTGTAGCGGTCCAGGAGCTTCTTGGCCACGCCCTCGTTGACGGCCCGGCGGACGAGCAGGTGCTCGGCGCCGTAGATCTCCGGCGTCTCGGCCAGCACGCCGGTCCCCCCGTAGCGGACCAGCTCGTCCACCGCCCAGCCCAGGGCCGGGTTGGCGGTGATCCCCGAGTTGCCGTCCGACCCGCCGCAGTTGGTGGCCAGGACCAGCTCCGAGACCGGCTGCCGGCTGCGCCGGGCCTCGTTGGCCATCGGCAGCACCCGGGCCACCTCGGCCGCCGCCCGCTCGACCGTCTTCCGGATGCCGCCCGTCTCCTGGATGGTGAGGATGACGGGCTTGCGCTCGGGATGGCCGGGCGCCGCCATCTTCTGCCGCTCGACCATGACCGCCGCCTGGTTCACCTCGCAGCCGAGACCGATCAGGATGTAGGCGGCCACGTTGGGGTGCTTGGCGTACCCGGCCAGCACCCGCTGCAGGGCGAAGTGATCCTCGCCGAACAGCCGCTGGCCGCAGCCGGACTTGTGGGTGATGGCGATCACGCCGTCCACGTTCGGATAGTCCCGCCCCACGTCCCGGAAGCGCTCCTTCACGAGCTGGCTGACGCTGGCCGAGCAGTTGACGGTGGAGACGATGGCCACGTAGTTGCGGGTGCCCACCCGGCCGTCCGGGCGCCGGTAGCCCTCGAAGAAGCGCATGGCCTCCGGCGGGTAGTACGCGACGGGTCGGACGTCCACGCCCACCTGGTAGCGGTCGTCCGCCAGCGCGCCGATCCCCAGGTTGTGGGTGTGGACGTGCTCTCCGGCCGCGATGTCCCGGGTGGCGAAGCCGATCACCTGCCCGTAGCGGCGCACCGGGGCGCCGCCGGGCACCGCGCGCCGGGCGACCTTGTGGCCCGGCTTGATGTCCGCCCGCACGGTGATCAGGGCGGGGCCGTCCTCCAGCTCCGTCCCCGCCGCCAGCTCCTTCTTGGCGATGGCCACGTCGTCCTCGGCCCGCAGCACCACGGCCACCTCGCCCAGCGCATACCTGCTCATCGTCGTCACCTGCCCCGGAAGTGTGGCCCTCACTATACCGCGTCCGGCCTAGACCTCGCCCGGCCCCTTGATGCGCAGGACGACGCCCGGATCCTTCTCGAGCTGGATGGTGGTGTGGTCGATGCCGAACCGGGCGTGCAGGACCGCGTGCAGCTCCTCCAGCAGGCGCTCGCTCTCCCCGGGGTCGTCCACCACCACATGCGCGCTCATGGCCTCCCGGCCCGAGGTCAGCGTCCACACGTGCAGGTCGTGGACCCGCCGCACGCCCGGCACCTCCCGCATGGCGGTCTCGATGGCCTCCAGCGCGAGGTGGGCCGGCACCCCCTCCAGCAGGATGTTGACCGCCTGGCGCAGCAGCTGCCAGGTGCGGGGCACGATGAAGAGCGCGATGAGCCCGCTCACCAGCGGGTCGGCGGCGTACCAGCCGGTGGCGAGCACCACGGCGCCGGCGGCCAGGACGCCCAGCGAGCTGAGCGCGTCGGCGAGGACCTCCAGGTAGGCGGCGCGCACGTTCAGGCTGGCCTGGGCGCCCTGGTGCAGCAGCCAGGCGCCGGCGATGTTGACGCCCAGCCCCAGGGCCGCCACCACCGCCATGGGGCCGCCGGGGACCGCGGGCGGCGCCAGCAGCCGCTCCCAGGCCTCCCACAGGATCCAGCCGGCCACGGCCAGGAGCACGAGGGCGTTGACGACGCTGGCCAGGATCTCGACGCGGTAGTACCCATAGGTCTTCTCGGGCGTGGGCGGGCGGGCGGCGATCCACACCGCGAAGAGCGCCAGGGCCAGACCGCCCACGTCGGTGAGCATGTGCGCGGCGTCGGCGGCCAGGGCCAGGCTGCCGGTCCAGACGGCCCCGATCACCTCCACGATCAGGAAGCCGCCGGTGAGGAGGAGCACGCCCGTCAGCCGCCCGCGCGAGCGGGCCGCCGCCGTCTCGCGGTGCGCGTGCGCCATCAGGCGGATCGTATCAGGTCCTGGTAGAATGCCGCACGAATGCGGGTCCTGGCGTCCGCCGGCGTCACGCTCGTCATCGCCTGGGTGGTGGCGCACCTGCTCTACCTGGGCCCCATCCGCGAGGTCACCGAGCTGGCCATCGCCTGGACGGTCTCCCTGGGCGCCGCCAGCGCCGTGGTGGCCTCGCTGACGGTACTGGCCTTCGGGCTGGCCGCGGGCCCGTCGCGGCCCGCCTGGCTGCGCTTCGTGACCTGGGCCCGCTCGGCCGCGGCCGTGATCGGCGCCGCGCTCATCGTCGTCGGCCTCCTGCACTACCGGGACACGGAACCCCGGGGCGAGATTCACTGGATCGTCCTCGGCCTGGCGGTGCTCCTGGGCGCCGGCATCGTGCACTGGTGGGTGATCCGGACGCTTCGCCGCGCCCTGTAGAGCCCCCTGCCGGTGACGCGTTCCCTGCTCGGCCTCCTGTGGGGAGGCGGCTTCGCCTTCTTCCTGTCCTTCTACCTGCTGCTGTCGGCCCTTCCGCTCTACGCCCGGGGGGTGGGCGTCCCGGATGCCGTGCTCGGCCTCGTCATCGGCTGCTTCGCCTTCGCCTCGATGGTGGTCAAGCCGTGGGCGGGCTGGGCCAGCGACCGCTTCGGCCGGCGCCCGCTGCTGGTGGCGGGCGCCGCCGTCTTCCTCACCGCCTCGCTCGCCTACCCGGCCAGCGCCTCCACGGCGGCGCTGCTGGCCGTCCGCCTGCTGCACGGAGCCGGCATGGGCCTCTATCCGACGGCGGCCGCGGCCGTGGTGGCCGACCTCGCTCCGGCCGAGCGCCGGGGCGAGCTGCTCGGCCTCATCGGCGCGGCCGCGAACCTGGCCATGGCCATCGGCCCCATCGCCGGCATGGCGGCCGCCGAGCGTCTGGGATATCCCGCCC
>JBBIIW010000268.1:0-4764 GCA_037446305.1 Candidatus Rokuibacteriota bacterium | reverse complement strand
CGGCGGCCGACGGGCAGGCGCGGCAGGACGCGCAGGGCCGCGACGAAGCCGGCCAGCGCCAGCAGCAGCGAGATCGCCACCCGGCCCACCGCGGCCATGACCGCCGGCCAGGTGGTGCCGGCGCCGAGCAGGCTGAGGCTGAGCCCGGCGGTGATCGCCAGGATGCCGAGCATGCCGGCCACGCCGAACCCGGGGATCACCAGCAGCTCGACAGCGAGCAGGAGGAGGCCGAGCGCGAGGAGCAGCACCTCCTCCCAGCCGGCCAGCCGCACCAGCCAGTGCCCCCAGAAGAACGCCGCCAGGCTGGCCAGCCCCACGAGCCCGGGAATCCCGAACCCCGGCGTGCGCAGCTCGACGATGATGCCCAGGATGCCGATCGTCATGAGGACGGAGCTGAGGACGGGGTGGGTGAGGAACCGCACGACCTGCTCGGCCCAGTTGGGGGAGGCCGGCCGGATCTCGGCCCCGACCAGCCCGAGCTGGTCGAGGACCGCCTCGAGCGTGTCGGCCCGGAAGTCGGCCACCTCGTGCTCCAGCGCCTCGCTGGTGGTCAGCGTCAGCAGCTTGCCCCTGGCGACGAGCCCGGAAATCTCCACGTCGGCGTCCACCATCGCCTCGGCCACCAGGGGCGGCCGGCCACGACGCTCGGCCGTGGCCCGGAACTCCTTGCGGACGTAGGAGACGGCCTTCTCGTCGCCCGGCCGGGCGCCACCCTGGCCCAGTTGCACCGGCGTGGCGGCCCCGACCGTGGCCCCGCCGGCCATGACCACGGTCTCGGCCGCCAGGGTGATGAGCGCGCCGGCGGAGATGGCCCGCTGGTTGACGAAGGCGACCGTGCGCAGCCGCGACTCCAGGAGGGCGTCGCGGATCTGCACGGCGGCATCCACGCGGCCGCCGAAGGTGTCGACGTCGAGGATGACCGCCGCGGCCCGGGCGTCCGCCGCCTCCTCCAGCACCCGGCGCACGAAGGGCGCAAGGCCCAGGTCGATGATTCCTTCCACGGGGACCACGTACACGACCGGGCGGGCCGCCTGGGCCCCGGGGCCGGCCCCGGTGACCGCCAGGCCCAGCAGTCCCAGGGCGAGCAGGGCCGCCCGCGCCTGCCGGTGTCGCCGGCCGCGGCCGTTCCCCTCCCTCTCGCCCCGGGCTGGCCACTGAATCACGCGTCAGGCCACCCTATCACGCTTGGGCACCGCCGGTTCGGGGTACCCGGTTCGGGGTACACTGAGGCGTCATGAGGGGCCGCTTCCTGTCGCGCATCGCGCTGTTCGTGCTCACCAACCTGGCGGTGCTGGTGGTGCTGGGGGCCGTCCTCCGCCTGCTGGGCGTGGAGCGCATCCTGGATGAGCGGGGGGTCGGCCTGGATTACCGGGCGCTGCTGACCCTGTCGGCCGTCATCGGCTTCGGCGGCGCCCTCATCTCGCTGGCCATGTCCAAGTGGATCGCCAGGCAGTCCATGGGCGTCCAGGTCATCGAGCAGCCGCGCGGCGAGACGGAGGCCTGGCTGGTGGGCACGGTCCAGCGGCTGGCGCGCCAGGCGGGGATCGGCATGCCGGAGGTCGGGATCTACCCGAGCGACGACATGAACGCCTTCGCCACCGGGGCGCGCCGGAACCGGGCGCTGGTCGCGGTGTCCAGCGGCCTGTTGCAGCGCATGCGGCGCGAGGAGGCGGAGGCGGTCCTGGCCCACGAGGTGGCGCACGTCGCCAACGGCGACATGATCACGCTGGCGCTCCTGCAGGGCGTCGTGAACACGTTCGTGATCTTCCTGTCGCGGGTGATCGGGTACGTCGTGGACCGCGCGGTGTTTCGCACCCAGCGCGGCCACGGCCCGGGCTTCTGGATCACGGCCATCGCGGCCCAGATCGTGCTCGGCATCCTGGCCACGGTCATCGTGCTCTGGTTCAGCCGGCAGCGCGAGTTCCGGGCCGACCGCGGCTCGGCCGCGCTGAACGGTACGCGGCCGATGATCGCCGCCCTGCAGCGACTCGGGGCCGCCCGCGGCCCGGTGGCGCTGCCCGACAGCCTGCGCGCCTTCGGCATCCGGGGCCGCGCCGGCCGCGGTGTCACGCGCCTGTTCATGTCGCATCCCCCGCTCGAGGCGCGCATCGCCGCCCTGCAGCGGCTGGACGGATAGGCCCCGCGCGGGCCCGGGCCGGCCCGGGCTCGCCGCCGGCGGTATGCTGGAGCCGTCGGGCGCCGGGGGGCGGCTGCCGGGTCGCAGGCCGGCCGTCCACGGCCGGCGGGACGCCGACGGCGCTCCGGGAGGTGCGGCCATGGCGACCGAGGTCAAGGTGGGGACGGTGACCGATTACTTCAAGAAGATCGGCGTGGCGGCGGTGCGGCTGAGCGAGGGGCCGCTGGCCGTGGGCGACACCGTGCGGATCCACGGGCACACCACGGACTTCACGCAGCCGGTCGAGTCCCTCCAGCTCGATCACCGGCCGGTGGAGCGGGCCGAGGTCGGCGCCGAGATCGCGCTCAAGGTCCGCGACCGGGTCCGCAAGCACGACGAGGTCTTCCGCGTGACGGCGGGTTGAGGCCGGCCGCGCGGAGCCGGGCCGTCCAGCCGGCCCCGGCGGTCGCTGCATCGGCCGTCCCGCCGCCGGCATCCAAGGAGGGAGCGATGGACGAGCGCCGGGTGCGCCGGGTGGTGAGCGGGCAGCCGACGTCCGACGGGGCCGGGGTGCGGCTCACGCGGATCATCGGCACCCCGGCGCTCGACCACCTCGACCCCTTCCTGCTCCTCGACGAGTTCCGGTCGGACCGCGCGGACGACTACGTGGCCGGCTTCCCCGACCATCCCCACCGCGGCTTCGAGACCGTCACCTACATGCTCGCCGGCTCCATGCAGCACCGCGATCACGTCGGCCACCAGGGCGAGCTGGTGGCCGGCAGCGTGCAGTGGATGACGGCGGGGCGGGGCATCATCCATTCCGAGATGCCCCGGCAGCGGGACGGCCTCCTGTGGGGCTTCCAGCTGTGGGTGAACCTGCCGGCGCGCGACAAGATGACCGCGCCGCGCTACCAGGACATCCCCCCCGAGCGCATCCCCGAGGTGGCGCTGGCCGAGGGCGCGCGGGCGCGGGTCATCGCCGGCGAGATCGGTGCCACCCGGGGTCCCGTCGAGGGCATCGTGACGCGGCCGCTCTACCTCGACGTCCGGCTGGATCCCTCCGCGCGCGTCACCGTGCCGCTGCCGCCGGGTCACAACGCCTTCGCCTACGTCTACCAGGGGCAGGTGACGCTGGGACCGGCGGGGGACGGCCGCGACGTCGCCCGGGGCCGGCTGGCCGTGCTGGACGAGGGCGACCGGCTGACCGCGGCCACCGGCGAGCAGCCCGGGCGGTTCCTGCTGCTGGCCGCCCGCCCGCTCCGCGAGCCCATCGCGCGCTACGGCCCCTTCGTCATGAACACGCGCGAGGAGATCGCCCGCGCGGTCGAGGACTACCAGCAGGGGCGCTTCCTCGAGCGCGCCTGACGGGCCGCCCCTCACCCCTCCGTCTGGCGGCCGGCGGCCCGGGCGACCAGGCGCCGGAGCGCCGTCGGCGCGATGGGCTTGGCGGCGAAGAAGCGGAAGCCGACTGCGTAGGCCCGGGCGCGGGTCTCGGCGTCGGCGAAGGCGGTGAGGGCCACCGCCGCCACGCTTCCGTTCGGCGCGGCCATGGCTCGCACGCCGTCCAGCAGGGCGAACCCGTCGGTGTCAGGCATGGCCAGGTCGCTCACGAGCACGTCGACGGGACGCTCGTCGAGGTGCACCAGCGCCTGGGCCGCCGACTCCACCGCCACCACGTCGGCGCCGCCGGCCCGGAGGGCGCCGGCCGCCATCTCGCGCGAGTCCCGATCGTCCTCGACCAGCAGGACGCGCAGCCCGTCCAGGCTGGGCTCGGGGCCCGAGGACTCGTCGGGCTCGGGGAGGGCGCGCTCGGCGGCGGCGGTGGACAGCGCGGGGAGCTCGAGCGTGAAGGTCGCGCCGCGACCGGCGCCGGGACTGTCCGCCGTCACCCGGCCTCCGTGCAGCCGGGCCAGGTGGCTCACGATGGCCAGCTCCAGCCCCAGGCCGCCGCTGCGGCGGGTGCGGCTGCTGTCCGCCTGGCGGAAGCGGTCGAAGATGTGCGGCAGCGCCTGGGGCGGGATGCCCTCGCCCCTGTCGTGGACGACCACCTGCACCCGCTCGCCGTCGCGCGCGACGACCACCCGGACGGCCCCGCCCGGCGAGCTGAACTTGATGGCGTTCGAGACGAGGTTGCCGATCATCTGCTGGATCCGGACCGGATCGCCGAGGACCGTCCCGTCGCCGGCCCGGCCCTCCAGCGCGAGCCGGATGCCCTTGTCGGCGGCCGGTCCCGCGAACGACTCCACCACGTACCGGGCCAGCTCCTCGACGCTGACCGGCCGCGTGTCCAGCTGCAGCTTGCCGGCCACGATCCGGGAGACGTCGAGCAGGTCGTCGATCAGCTTCGTCTGCACGCCGATGTTGCGGTCGATGACCTCCAGCGCCCGCGCCTCCTCCGGCGGCGGCAGGCGCCGGCTGCGCAGCATGCGGACCCAGCCCAGCATCGCGTTCAGGGGCGTGCGCAGCTCGTGGGACAGCATGGCCAGGAACTCGTCCTTGCTGCGGTTGGCCGCCTCGGCCTCCGCGCGCGCCCGGCGCTCCAGGGCCAGCGCCTCGTCGCGCTCGCTCGCCCGCTGCCCCAGGAGCCGGGCCGCGTGCTCCAGCGTCTCGGTCAGCGTCTCGACCTCCGCGATCCCCGACGGGCCGGC
>JBBIIW010000267.1:0-4768 GCA_037446305.1 Candidatus Rokuibacteriota bacterium | reverse complement strand
CGCGAGGACCGGCAGCTCCCCCAGGGCCTGGACGTCGGCCGGCCCGATGACGGCCACGACGCCGGCCAGCTTCCCGGCCGCGCCGGCGTCGACTGCCCGGAGCCGTGCGTGCGGGTGCGGGCTGCGGAGGACCGCGAGGTGGAGCAGGCCGGGCAGCGCCAGGTCGGCGACGTAGGCGCCCCGCCCCCGGACCAGGCGCGGGTCTTCCTGGCGGCGCAGCGGGCGGCCGACCATCCCACCCGGCTCAGGCGTCACGGCGCGCCCCCTGCCCGCGGCCCAGCGCCTGCTGGAGCAGGCCGCCCAGCCCCTGGGGCAGGTAGAGGACGACCAGCAGGGTGGCCGCCCCGACCGCGATCAGGTACTGGTGCGTGACGGTCCGGAGGTACTCGATGCCGAGGCTCATGATGACGGCGGCCAGCACCGGGCCCAGCAGCGTCCCCGGGCCCCCGAGGATCGTCCACACGATCACCTCCACCGAGAGGAGGACTCGCAGCAGGTCCACGGAGACGAAGCCCTGGCAGAGCGCGTACAGGATGCCGGCCACCGCCGCGACCGCGCCGGCCACGACGTTGATGAGGATCTTGAACCGGCCCACCCGGTACCCCAGGGCCAGCGCGCGGCCCTCGTTGCCCTTGATGCCCCGCAGCACCAGCCCCAGGGGCGAGTCGACCAGCTGCCGGCAGAGCCACCACGCCAGGCCGAGACAGGCGGCGGCGGCGTAGTAGGCCGACCAGCTCCCGGCGGCGAACTGCAGGGCCAGCCCGGGAACGAGGGTGACCCGGGCGACGCCGAGGATGATGCCGTTCTCTCCGCCCGTGAGGCTCGTCCAGATGGTGGCGATGTGCTCCACGGAGTGGGCGAAGATGACCGTCATGATGATGAAGCCGGCGCCGGCCGTCCGCACCGAGAAGAAGCCGATCAGCCAGGCCATCGCCATCGCGGCGCCGATGCCGGTGAGCGCGCCGGGCAGGAGGCCGACCTCGAGCCGCGTCATGGCGATGGCCATGCCGTAGGCGCCGACCCCGAACAGGGTCGCGTGGGAGACGCTGATGAGGCCGGTCACCCCGAGGACCAGATCGTAGGACAGCGCGAAGAGCCCGAGTGCCAGCGCGGAGGTGAGGATCAGGATCAGATACGAGCTGGCCCACCAGGGCACGCCGGCCACCAGGAGGATCACGACCACCGCCAGCCCCGGCCGCGCCACCCGCGCCGGCCACGGGCGTGCCTCCACGATTGCCGTCGTCATCGCGCCGCCCGGAGGAGGCCGGCCGGCCGCAGCAGGAGCAGCGCCAGCAGCACCCCCAGCGCGCCCAGGTAGGCCTCGGTCGGCTGGAGCCAGATCGCGCCCAGCGCGATCACCTCGCCGATGAGGACGCCGCCGATCACGGAACCCACGTAGTTGCCCAGGCCTCCGATCATCACGACGATGAAGGCCAGCAGGATGATCTCCCCGCCCATGGTGGGCGACACCCCGAACAGCGGGGCGGCCAGGACGCCGCCGACGGCGGCGAGCGCGCTGGCCAGGGCCATCACCACCGTGTAGACGCGGGGCACCGGCACGCCGAGGGCGGCCGCCATGGCGCGGTCCTGGGCCACGGCCCGGATCCAGATGCCGTAGGTGCTGCGCTGGATGAGGATCCAGGCGCCGACGATGATGACGAGGCCCACCCCGATGACCACCAGGCGGTAGGCGGGGTACCGGACGGGGCCCAGGCTGACGAGGCCGCCGACCGGCAGGGCCAGCTCCTTGGTGAACGGCCCGAAGATCGCCAAGACGCCCTGCTGGAGGATCAGGGCGATGCCGTACGTCGCCAGCAGCGTGTGGAGCGGGGGCCGGTCGAAGATGCGGCGCAGCACGGTGCCCCGGAGCGCGAGCCCGAGCCCCAGCACCCCCATGACGGCGAGGGGGAGGGCCAGCCAGAAGTCGCCGACGCCGATGACCAGCCAGAGCCAGACCCCGTAGGCCCCGAGCATGTAGAGCTCGCCGTGGGCGATGTTGATGAAGTCCATGATCCCCCACATGAGCGTGATGCCGGAGGCGATCAGGGCGAAGATCACCCCGAAGGACAGGCCGTTGGCGAGCTGGAGGAGGAGGACCTCGCCGCTCACGGCGCCGCCTCCTCGTCGGCCGTCACGCCGAGCATCCGCTCCATCGCCACCGGGTCGGCCCGCAGCGCGACCGCCTCGTCGTGGTGGCAGATCCGCCCCTTGTCCATGATGTAGGCGCGCCGGCAGGTGTCGAGGGCGGCCAGCGCGTTCTGCTCGACCAGCAGCACGCCGATGCCCTCGCCGCCCAGGCGCGCGACCGCCTCCATCATCGCCTCGGCCAGGAGCGGCGACAGCCCCTGCGACGGCTCGTCGAGGAGGATCACGCGCGGCCGCAGCACCAGGACGCGGGCGAGGGCGAGCATCTGCTGCTGTCCCCCCGACAGGACCCGGCCCGGCCGGTGCAGGTGGTCGGCGAGGGCGGGGAACAGATCGAACGCGCGCTGGAGCGCGTGCCGCCGCTCCGCCCCGGCGAGGCGCAGGCGGTCCAGGCCCACGCGCAGGTTCTCGCCGACGGTGAGGTGCGGGAAGATCCGCCGCTCCTCCGGCACGTAGCCCAGGCCGAGCGCGGCGCGCTCCCAGGGCGGCAGCCGGGTCACCTCCTGCCAGCCGGCATCCGTCCGCACCCGGACGCTGCCCTGGTGGGCGGGCACGAGCCCGATCAGCGCCTTCAGCGTCGTCGACTTCCCGACGCCGTTGCGGCCGAGGAGCGCGACCACCTCCCCGGCGGCGAGCTCGAGATCGACACCCCGGAGGATGTGGCTCTTGCCGTAGAAGACGTGGAGGTCAGTGACGCGCAGCATGGCGCCCCCGTCCGAGATAGGCCGCCCGCACCCGAGGGTCGGCGGCGATGTCCCGCGGGCCACCCTCGGTGAGGACGCGTCCGTGGTCGAGCACCGTGATCCGTTCCGCGAGCTCGAGGACCAGGCGCATGTCGTGCTCCACCAGCACGATGGTCACCCCGGCCTCCCGGTTGATACGCCGGATGAGCTCCATGGTGCGCCCCGTCTCGGCCAGGCTCATGCCGGCCGTCGGCTCGTCGAGCAGGAGGAGCCGCGGCTCCGCGGCCAGCGCCAGCGCGATCTCCAGGTGGCGCTGGTCGCCGTGCGCGAGCTGGGGGGGATGGAGCCCGGCGGCGAACCCGAGCCCCACCAGTTCCAGGAGGTCGTTCACGCGGACCGCCAGCCCCGCCCCTCGCCACGCCGCCCACAGCCCGATCCGGGCCTGGACCGCCAGGCGGACGTTGTCGGCCACGCTGAGGTTCGGAAACAGGTTCGTCACCTGGAATGACCGGCTGACCCCCAGTCGGACCCGGTCCACGACCCCCAGCCGTGAGATGTCGGCCCCGTCCAGCGCGATGCGGCCCCGGCTCGCGGGCAGCAGCCCGGAGATCAGGTGCAAGAACACCGTCTTGCCGGCCCCGTTGGGCCCGATGACGGCGCGGATCTCGCCCGCCCGGACCACGAAGTCGACCGCGTCCACGGCGACCAGGGAGCCGAACGCCTTCGTGAGCCCGGTGGTCTCCAGCAGCGCCAACGGGCGCCCCCGGGTCGAGCTACGCCATCGTGCAGGCGGCCGCCGCCGGATAGCCCGACTCGGCGGCGGACACGACGGCTTGCATGTGCGCCTGGCCCTGCCGGAGCTGCCAGATGTAGAGGTTCAGGAGCCCCTGGTGGTCCTCCTTCCGCATCGCGAACGGCCCCTGCGGGAACTCGATGCTCTTCTCGCCGGTCATCCCCTCGATCGCCGCGATGAGCTTCGGCGTGTCGCGCCGGTCCCGGTAGCCGGCCACCTCCGCGGCCCGCTTGAAGATGAAGGTCGACTGGTAGCTGGCGAAGGAATGCGGGCCGGGCGGGATGCCCTGGGAGACCGCCTGGAAGACGCGCCGGAACTCCCGGTCCGCCGGGCTGTTGAGCGGCGCGGTCTCCTTGACCAGGTACTGCTCGACGATGTAGCTGCCTTCCAGGTTCGGCGCCTGCTCGTCGAACGTCTCCGGGAAGATGACGTCGCAGGTGCCGGCGAGCCGGTACCGGCGCTGCAGGCCGAACTCGCCGATCTGCCGCCCCAGCCGCAGGCCGTCGCCGCCGGCCACCGAGTGGAAGAGTCCCGGCGCCTGATCGGCCGGCTGCAGCTTGGCCAGGTAGGACGAGTAATCGGCGGTGCCGGCCGGGGTGGGAATGGCCTGGACGACCTCGCCGCCCGTCTTCTGAAGCTCCTCGCTGAACCACTTCAGCATGCTCTGGCCCCAAGCGTTGTCCCAGTACATGAACTGCCACTTCCTGGCCACCCGGCCGGTCAGGAACCCCGCCATGGCGCGCGCCTTGGCCCGCGCGTCGGGGGTGAGCCGGAACGTGTACCGGTTGCACCGGTCGGCGGTGATGAGGTCGGACTCGGCGACCGTGACCAGGAAGAGCGTCTCCGTCTCCCGGGCGACCGGCAGCATCGGGATCGTCTCGGGGCTCGAGCAGCCGGCGATGACGACGTCCACCTGGTCCTGGAGGATCATCTTGCGCATGATCCGGACGGCGTCGGCCGGGCGGCCGCCGTCGTCCTCCACCAGGAGCTGGACGGGCCGGCCCGCGATACCACCCCGGCCTTCGATGACGCGCAGCGCGGCCTGGGTGCCCCACAGCGAGTGCTGGCCGAGGGGCGCCGCCGGGCCCGTCAGCGGCAGCGGCGCGCCGATCCGGATCGGCGGCGCCTGGGCACCGGCCCGCGCGCC
>JBBIIW010000266.1:0-4772 GCA_037446305.1 Candidatus Rokuibacteriota bacterium | reverse complement strand
TGGCCCCCGACATCCCGCTGATCGTGGTGGCGCTGCTCGCCCTGCGCCGCGGGCCCGAGTTCGGCGCGCTGGCCGGCTTCGCGGCCGGGCTGCTGCAGGACGTGGCCGGCGGCGGCCTGGTCGGGGCCCAGGCGCTGACCAAGGCGGTGCTCGGCTTCGCGCTGGGCCTGCTGGGCGGCCGGCTGTGGGTGACCCACCCGCTGGTCCAGGTGCCGGGGCTCGTGGTCCTGAGCCTCCTCGAGGCCCTGGGCCGCTTCGCGCTGCTCAAGACGTTCCACTTCCCGGCCGCCTTCGGCGAGCTGATGGTGTACGTCGTCGTGCCCCAGGCCCTCTACAACGGGTTCCTGGGCGCCGCGCTGGTCCTGGCCCTGGCCTGGATCGAGGCCCAGCGAGACCCGGCGCCGTGAACTACGTCCGCACGCCCCTGCCCGACCGCCGGCAGAACGCCGGCCGGCGCGTGATGGCCGTGGCCGGAGTGGTGATGGCCGGCTTCCTGCTGATCATCGGGCAGCTGTGGTACCTGCAGGTGCTGGAGGGCGGCCACTTCCGCGACGCCTCCGACAAGAACCGCATCCGCGTCCGGCCGGTGGCGGCGCCCCGCGGGATCCTCTACGACCGCAACGGGCTGCCCCTGGTGGACAACCGCCCGGCCTTCACGCTGTCCCTGATCCCCCGCGAGCTGCCGCGGGAAGGGCAGGGCCGCGACGCCGTGCTGGGCAGAGTGGCCGCCCTGCTCCAGATCCCCTACCAGGAGCTGGAAGAGGCGGCGCGATCGAGCGACTCCTACCTCCCCGTGCGCGTGCGGCGCGGGCTGAGCCTGGAGGCGATGGCCAAGATCGAGGAGTGGAAGCTGGAGCTGCCCGGCGTGATCGTCGAGGTCGAGCCGCAGCGGACCTACCCGACCAGCCGCTTCGCCGCCCACCTCCTGGGCTACGTGCGCGAGGCCAACGAGGAGCAGCTCAAGGGCGGCCGGTACCGGCGCGGGGACATGGTGGGGCAGAACGGCCTGGAGCGGCTGCTCGACGAGTACCTGCGCGGGCGCGACGGCGGCGAGCGGATCGAGGTGGACGCCCTGGGACGGCCCGTGCGGGTCATCAAGCACACCGACCCCAACCCCGGCGCCGAGGTCATCACCACCGTGGACCGCCGCATCCAGGAGGCGGCGGAGGCGGCCATGGAGGGCAAGGCCGGCGCGGTGGTGGTGATGGACCCGCGCAACGGCGACGTCCTGGCGATGGTCTCCACCCCGGCCTACGAGATCGACCGCTTCACCGGGACCATCGACCGGGCCGCCTGGATGCGCCTGGTGAAGCACCCCGACCACCCGCTCCTGAACCGGACGCTGCAGAGCCAGTACGCCCCGGGCTCCATCTTCAAGATCATCGTGGCCGCCGCCGGCTTGCAGGAGCGGGTCCTGGCCCCCTCGGACCAGGTCTACTGCACCGGTGACTTCGAGCTGGGCAACCGCACCTTCCGGGACTGGAAGTACGAGGGCCACGGCTGGGTCGACCTCAAGGACGCGATCACCCACTCCTGCAACGTCTACTTCTACCAGGCGGGCCTGAAGATCGGCGGGGCCGCCATCAGCCGCTACGCCAGGATGTTCGGGCTCGGGCAGCCCACCGGGATCGAGCTGGGGCCGGAGCGCTCGGGCCTGATCCCGGGCCCCACGCCCCGGCGGACCGGCCGCCCCGTGTGGCTGCCGGGCGACGTCGTGAACATGTCCATCGGCCAGGGCCAGCTGCTGGTCACGCCGATGCAGGTCGCGCGGTTCATGGCCGCCGTGGCCAACGGCGGCGTGCTCTGGAAGCCCCGGGTGGTCCAGCGCGTGGAGCGTCCCGATCGGGGCGTCCTCTACGCGGATCCCGGGCAGGTGACCGGGCACGTCCCCCTGTCGCCGGCCATCTGGGCCTACCTGCGCCAGGCGCTGTGGTCGGTGATCAACGACGGCACCGGGGGCGGGGCGCGCATCCCGGGGCTTGACGTCGCCGGCAAGACGGGCACGGCCCAGATGTCCGGGTCGCCCCGGGGCCAGGACCACGCCTGGTTCGCGGCCTTCGCGCCCGTCCGCGACCCCGAGGTGGTGGTGGTGGTGGTCGTGGAGCGCGGCGGCCGGGGCGGGCAGGTGGCGGCTCCCATCGCCGCCGAGATCCTGAGGTCCATCTTCTTCGAGCGGGTGGCCGCGCTGGAGATTCTGGGGTGATCGGCGTCGACCGCCGGCTGGTCCAGAACGTGGACTGGACGCTGCTGGCCGCCACGGCCGGCATCCTGGCCCTGAGCGCGGTCACGCTCTCCACGCTGCAGGTGGACCGGGCGGGCGGCAGCGTCCTGCCCCGCCAGCTCGGCTGGGTGGCCGTCGGTCTCGGCGTCCTGCTGGCCGTGGCCGGGTTCGATTACCGCAAGCTGGTCAGGCTGGGGCCGGCCCTCTACCTGCTGGGCCTGAGCGCCCTGGCCCTGGTGTTCGTCGTCGGCCGGACCGTGTCGGGCGCCCGCCGCTGGATCGTCATGGGGCCCATCAGCATGCAGCCGGCCGAGCTGTTCAAGATCTGCTTCCTGCTCGCGGTGGTCTGGGTGCTCATCGCGCGCTGGGCGCAGCCCATCGGGGTCGGCGTGCTGGCGCTGCTGGCGCCGATCGTGGCCGTGCCGTTCGTGATGATCATCAAGCAGCCCGACCTGGGCACGGCCCTGCTCCTGGTCCCCGTGCTGCTGGCGCTGCTGGTCGGCGCCGGCATCCGGCTCAAGCTCCTGCTCGGCCTGACCCTGGCGGCGCTCTGCGCGGCGCCGGTGGCCTGGTTCGCCTTGAAGGAATACCAGCGGGAACGCATCCTCGTCTTCCTGGACCCGTTCCGCGATCCTCAGGGGAGCGCGTACAACGTGATCCAGGCCAAGATCGCGATCGGATCGGGACAGCTCCTGGGGAAGGGCGTGGCGGGGGCCACGCAGAGCCGCCTGGCCTTCCTGCCGGAGCGCCATACGGATTTCATCTTCGCCGTGTTCGCCGAGATGTGGGGGTTCGTCGGCTGTCTGGTGCTGCTGGCCTGCTATGGCCTCCTCCTGCTCCGGGGCTTCGACATCGCCGCCACCGCCCGTGACCCGGTCGGCCGCCTGGTCGCCCTGGGCGCGGCCTCCCTGGTGGCCACGCAGGTCCTCATCAACGTGGGGATGGTCGTGGGGCTCCTGCCCGTCGTCGGGATCCCGCTGCCGCTCATGAGCTACGGCGGCTCCTCGATGGTCGTCTCCATGATGGCGCTCGGACTCCTCCTCTCGGTGCGGATGCGGCAGTTCCAGTGAGGCCGGACGGGCCGTCCCCCCGGGGGACGCCCCGCCCGGCCGGAGAGGTGCTGCCGTGGGCAAGCGCATCGTCGTCAACGCCGGGTTCCTGGAGACGCGGGTGGCGGTCCAGGAGAACAACCTCCTCACCGAGCTGTACCTGGAGCGGGCCGGCCGCCGCTCCATCGTCGGGAACATCTACAAGGGCGTGGTGACGAACGTCCTGCCCGGGATGCAGGCGGCGTTCGTCGACATCGGGCTGGCCAAGGACGCCTTCCTCTATGCCGGCGACTACACCGCCAGCACCGGCCTGGACGCCGAGGCCCTGGCCGCCGCCGGGGAGGGCGAGGATGTCGACGCCGACGTGGAGGTCGAGGAGGGCGAGGCGCCGCCCCGGGAGGCGCGGGCGCCCATCGAGGAGCTGCTGCGCAAGGGGCAGACCGTCCTGGTGCAGGTGGCCAAGGAGTCGCTGGGCACGAAGGGGGCGCGCATCACCTCCTTCATCTCGCTGCCGGGGCGGTACCTGGTCTACATGCCCCAGGCCCACCACATCGGCGTCTCCCGCCGCATCCGCGACGAGCAGGAGCGGGCCCGGCTGCGAGCGGCGGTGCGGGCCCTGCACGCCCCGCCGGGCGGCTTCATCGTCCGCACCAACGCCGAGGGGCTGGGAGAGGCGGAGTTCGCCGCCGACGTGGAGTTCCTGGGTCGGCTCTGGTCGCAGGTCCGGGACCGCTACGAGCAGGTGAAGGGGCCGGCCGTGCTCCACGAGGAGATGGACCTCACGTTCCGGGTCGTCCGGGACCTGATGTCGCCGGACGTGGACGAGCTCGTCGTCGACAGCGAGGAGGTCTACGAGCGGTGCCGGGGCTACGTGGAGACGCTGGTTCCGGCTCTGGCCGGCCGCCTGCGGCGCCACGAGAGCCGGACGCCGGTCTTCGAGGCGCTGGGCATCGAGAAGGAGATCGAGAAGGCCCTGCGCCGCCGGGTCTGGCTCAAGTCGGGCGGCTACATCGTCATCGACCACACCGAGGCCCTGGTGTCCATCGACGTCAACACCGGCAAGTACGTCGGTAAGCGGGACTTCGAGCAGACCGTGCTGAAGATCAACCTGGAATCGGTGGGCGAGATCGTCCGCCAGATCCGGCTCCGCGACCTGGGCGGCATCATCATCATCGACTTCATCGACATGGAGGTCCCGGAGCACCGGGAGCAGGTCTACCGGGCGCTCAAGCGGGCGCTGGCCGAGGACAAGGCCCGGACCAATGTGCTGGAGATCTCCGAGCTGGGCCTGGTCGAGATGACCCGCAAGCGCGTGCGCCAGGACCTGCGCGCCCTGCTCACCACGCGCTGCCCGGCCTGCGGCGGCAGCGGCGTCGTCCGGTCGGACGCGACGGTGGCGGCCGACATCGCCCGGGCCATCCAGAGCCGCCTGGCCGAGGGGCGCGGCCGGGAGGTGGTCGTGCGGGCGCATCCGGACGTCGGCGCCCTCCTGGAGGGCGACG
>JBBIIW010000265.1:0-4783 GCA_037446305.1 Candidatus Rokuibacteriota bacterium | reverse complement strand
CCCGCGCCGCCGGCAGAGGGCGGCGCACCGCTCGGCCTGGGCCTCCACCTCGGCCCGCGGCCCGTCCAGCTCGATCAGCAGCACGGCCCCGGCGTCGTCGGGGTAGACGGGCGCGATCCCCGCGTTGATGGCCCGGATGATGACGGCGTCCAGCATCTCCAGGGCGGCCGGGACGATGCCGGCCGCGATGATGTCCGAGACGGTCTCCGAGGCCGCCACCAGCGTGGGAAACGGGGCCAGCACGGTCTTGACGGCCTCGGCCGCGTGGAGCAGGCGCACCGTGACGGCGGTGACCAGGCCGAACGTCCCCTCGGCACCCACGGCTGCGCCCGTGAGGTCGTAGCCGGGGCGCTCGACGACCTTGCCCCCGAGCTGGACCACGTCGCCCCGGCCCGTCACCAGCGTGAGCCCCAGCACGTGGTTGGTCGTGATGCCGTACTTCAGGCAGTGCGGGCCGCCCGCGTTCGTGGACACGTTGCCGCCGATCGAGGAGACCATCTGGCTCGAGGGGTCGGGGGCGAAGAACCAGCCGCGCTCGGCCACCGCCTGGGTCAGCCACAGGTTGATGAGCCCCGGCTGCACGACGGCGCAGCGGTTGGCCAGGTCGATCTCGACGATGGCGTTCATGCGGTTGAGCCCGACCATCACGCCGCCCCGGGGCGCCATGGCGCCGCCGATCAGCCCCGTGCCCGAGCCGCGGGGGACGACCGGCACCCCCTCGCGCCGGCACAGCTGCACGACCGCCTGGACCTCGGCCGTCTGCCGCGGCAGCACGACGACGTCCGGGGCCCCCTTGTAGAAGGTGTGCATGTCGCACTCGTAGACCATCCGGCCCTCGGGGGTCGTCACGACCGCCTCGGGCCCGACGATCCGCTCCAGCTCGGCGATGAAGGCCGGGGACAGGGACCTGGACGTCACCGCGCGACCGCCATGGTGCCGGAAGGATACCGCATCGACGGGCGTGGCCCGCGGCGCGCGCGGCCGCTCAGGGTCGGGAAGCGGGAGGGGGGCCTGCTCCCCCTCCGGATGCGGTCGAGGCCGTCAGGGCCGCCGGCGGTGTCAAATGCGCCAGGTATCCCCCGACACCAGCAGCTTCGCGATGTCGCCGGGGCCGCGCTCGCCGATCGCGCGCTGCTCCTGCTCGAGCAGCACCTCCTCGTAGACGGGGGCGGTGATGGCGGCCAGGACGCCGACCGGGATCGGATAGTCCGGCGGCCAGAGGTCCGCCAGGAGCTTGGCGGCGTTGACGTTCGTCTCGTCGTGCACCCACAGCGCCGATTCGGGCACGCTGCCGGCGGCGACGACCCGGGGCGTCGCGCCCTCCATCACCAGCGCCTGGCGGGCGTCGGGAGGTCCGAACAGCAGGGGCTTGCCGGGCTCGAGCCGCAGCTCGTGCCGGAGCCTGGACTCCTTCTCGTAGAGGGCGTTCCAGGCCAGGTCGTTGTACACGTTGCAGTTCTGCAGGATCTCCAGGAACCCGGTCCCCTTGTGGTGCGCCGCCCGGCGGAGCATCTCCTCCATGTGCCGGACGTCCCGGTCGACCGTCCGGGCCACGAAGGTGGCCCCGCAGCCCAGGGCGAAGGCCAGCGGGTTGACCGGCCGGTCGGCGGACCCGAGTGGCGTGGACTTGGTGACCTTGCCCAGCTCGCTGGTCGGCGAGTACTGGCCCTTGGTCAGCCCGTAGATCCGGTTGTTGAACAGCAGCACCGTCACGTCCACGTTGCGCCGCAGGAGGTGCAGGAGATGGTTGCCGCCGATGGACAGCCCGTCGCCGTCGCCGGTGACCACGAACACCTTGAGGTCGGGCCGGGCCAGCCGCAGCCCGGTGGCGATGGCCGGGGCCCGCCCGTGGATGGTGTGGAACCCGTAGGTGTTCATGTAGTAGGGGAACCGGCTGGAGCAGCCGATCCCCGAGATGAAGACGATGTTCTCCCGGGGAAGGCCGAGGTCGGGCATCGTCTTCTGCACGGCGCTCAGGATGGCGTAGTCGCCGCAGCCCGGGCACCAGCGCACGTCCTGGTCGGACTCGAAGTCCTTCTTGGTGTAGCGGCGTGCCTCGGCGGCTCCCGGCCCGCTGGCGCTCATGCCTGGCTCCCGGTCAGCTGGGTGATGGCCTCGTAGATCTCGTCCGACGGCAGCGGCAGCCCCCGCACCCGGTTGAAGCCGACCGCGTCCACCAGGTACTCCGCCCGCAGGATGCGCACCAGCTGGCCGCTGTTGATCTCCGGCACCAGTACCCTCCGGTACTCGCGCAGGATGTGGCCCAGGTCGGGCGGCAACGGGTTGAGGTACCGGAGGTGCACCGACGCCACCGCCCGTCCCTCGCCCTGCGCCCGCTCCACGGCCGCGGTGATGGCCCCGTAGGTGCCGCCCCAGCCGACCACCAGGAGGTCGCCGGTGGCCGGCCCGTTGATCGAGGTGGGCGGGATCTCCTGGGCCACGCGCCGGACCTTCTCGGCCCGCGTGCGGACCATGTGGTCGTGGTTGTCGGGATCGTAGGAGATGTTGCCCGTGACGTCCTGCTTCTCCAGGCCGCCGATGCGGTGCTCCAGCCCCGGCGTGCCCGGACGGACCCACGGCCGGGCCAGCGTCGCCGGGTCCCGCAGGTACGGGAAGAAGCCCTCCCGCTCCTCGCGGAACCGCACCTCGATGGGCGGCAGGGTGGCGATCTCGGGGATCACCCACGGCTCCGAGCTGTTGGCCAGGAAGCCGTCGCTGAGCACGATGACGGGGACCATGTACCGGAGCGCGATCCGCACCGCCTCGTAGGCGATGTAGAAGCAGTCGCCCGGGGAGGCCGGGGCCAGCACCACCACCGGCGACTCGCTGTTGCGCCCGTAGAGGGCCTGCATCAGGTCGCCCTGCTCGGTCTTCGTCGGCATGCCGGTGGAGGGCCCGGCCCGCTGGATGTCGAACACGACCAGCGGCAGCTCGGCCATGACGGCCAGCCCGATGGCCTCGCCCTTGAGGGCGATGCCGGGACCGCTGGAGCCGGTGACCCCGATGGCGCCGCCGAAGGAGGCGCCGATGGCGGCGGTGACCGCCGCGATCTCGTCCTCGGCCTGCACGGTGCGGACCCGGAAGCGCTTGTGCAGCGCCAGCTCCTCCAGGATGGACGACGCCGGCGTGATCGGGTAGGCGCCGTAGACCACCGGAAGCCCGGAGCGCTCCGCCGCGGCCAGCAGCCCCCAGGCCAGGGCCCGGTTGCCGGTCATGGCCCGGTAGAGACCGGGCGCCATCTCGGCCGGCTCGACCTTGTAGTGCTCGTTGAAGAGCTCGGCCGTCTCGCCGAAGGCGTGCCCGGCCTTCAGCACGCGGGTGTTGGCGTCGGCGATCTCGGGGCGCTTGGCGAAGCGCTTGGCGATCCACTCCAGGGTGGGCTCGAGCGGACGGGTGTAGATCCAGGAGACGAGCCCCAGGGCGAAGAAGTTCTTGGTCCGCTCCTTCTCCTTCTGGTTCAGCGGCAGGTCCTTGATGGCCTCCAGGGTGAGGGCCGTCATGTCCACCTTGTGCAGGCGGTACCGCTCGCCCAGGGCCGGATCGTCGAGCGGATTCTGCGCGTAGCCGGCCTTGTCCAGGTTGCGCTTGTCGAAGGCGGCCGTGTTGACGATGAGCAGGCCGCCCGGCTTCAGGTCGCGAAGGTGCACCTTGAGGGCGGCCGGGTTCATCGCGACCAGGCAGTCGAGCCGGTCGCCGGGCGTGTAGACGCGCTGGCTCCCGAACTGCAGCTGGAAGCTCGACACCCCGAACAGCGTGCCGGCGGGGGCCCGGATCTCCGCGGGAAAGTTCGGCAGGGTGGCCACGTCGTTGCCCGCCCAGGCCGATTCCGTCGTGAACTGCTCGCCCGTGAGCTGCATGCCGTCGCCGGAGTCGCCGGCGAACCGGACGACGGCCCGCTGCAGCTCCTTGCGCGGCTTTCCGGTGCTCGTGACCGGAGCCAGCGTCTTGCTCATCGCTCCCCCCGCCGCTTCCCCATGGCCAATCGCGGCGCACCTCTCCGGCTGCCATCGCCGCTCGGGAGTCGTGCCGCGGACTGCGTGACTGTCCGGACGGGGCTGCCGGGACAGACCTGCTTCATCTTAACGGAGCCTCCCCGGCGCGGCAAGGATTCGCGCCCCGCGCTCGACGCTAGCCGGCATCCAGCCGCTCCGGGTGCTTGATCCGGTCGCCGGGCGCCAGGTTCAGGACCGCCTCCGGGAAGAGGCCGGCCAGCCAGCGGATCACGTCGGTCACCGTCACCACCCCGACCGGCCGGTGGTCGTCGTCCACCAGCGGCACCGTCCGGTACCCGGCCACGCTCATGCAGTGCACGGCGTAGGCCACCCGCTGGCCGGCCGAGAGCGCCTCCGGGTCCGGAGTCATGACCGCGGCCAGGGGCGTCGCGCGGGGGTCCAGCTCGGCCCCGGCGACGCGCCGCAGCACGTCCCGCTCCGTGAAGATCCCGCGCAGGCGCCCCTCGTCATCCACCACCAGCACGCCGGCCTGCCGGCGGCCCAGCATGGCCTGGATGGCCTCGTGGACCGTGGCGGTCTCCCGCAAGCAGACGGGCTCGGCGGGCGAGAGGGCGGCGATGGTGTCGTCGAACAGGGCCCCCCGGATCTCCCGGTACTCCTCCTCGATCTCCCGGGCCTGGTCGTCGTCGCGCGGCATACGGCTCCCCCCTTGGGCCCGCAGTGGGCCTTCAGGGCGGATGGTAGTCCGGTCTCCGGGGCCGGGCAACGGCGCCGGGGCCGCGCCGGCTCAGCGAGCGGCCGCCGCCGGCCGCCGGCGCCCGGCGGGCAGG
>JBBIIW010000264.1:0-4795 GCA_037446305.1 Candidatus Rokuibacteriota bacterium | reverse complement strand
AGCGCCTGGCGGCCCGCCCCGAGCTGACCATGGCCGTGCCGGCCGGCCGGACGCCCCGGCGGATGTACGCGCGGCTGCGCGCGCTCCAGGCCGAGGCCCCGGTCGACTTCTCGCGGATGCGCGTGTTCGCGATCGACGAGCTCTGCCTTCCCGCGCGGCCGGACGGCTACTTCTGGAGCCAGGTGCGCCGCGAGTTCCTGTCCTGGGCGCCCGTGAGGCCCGAGCACTGCCGGCCCTTCCGGGTCGGCGCGCCCGACCTCGAGGCCCTGTGCCGGGAGTACGAGGCCGCCATCGGCGCGGTCGGCGGGCTCGACCTCGTGATGTGCGGGCTGGGCCCGAACGCGCACCTGGCTTCCAACGAGCCCGGCTCCCCGTTCGACTCGCTCACGCGGCCGGTCCGGCTGCTCCCCGAGAGCGTGGCCTACATGCTCACCGACCCGGTCAACCGGGCGGCCAGTCCCGGGCCGCTCTCGGACCGGGCGGTCACGCTCGGGCTGGGGACGATCAGCCGCGCCCGCGAGGTGGTGGTCCTGGCCTGCGGGGCCGGCAAGCGGCAGGCGCTGAGCCGCGCGCTCGACGGCCCGGTCGGACCGGAGGTGCCCGCCTCCGTCCTGCGCCAGCATCCGGCATGCCTGGTCCTGGCCGATCGCGAGGCCGCGGCGGGACACCCCGATATCTAGGTGGCTTGACACACGATCGCCCCAACCAGTATGGTTGGCGGCGTTATGACCGCCGTCGCGCTCGGCGCTGACCACGCCGGCTACCAGCTCAAGGAAGCCCTCCTGGCGTGGCTCAGCGGCCGGGGCTTCCGGGTCCTCGACTTCGGCACCCACGCCCGGGAGCCGGTGGACTATCCCGACTACGCCGGCCCGGTCGCCGAGGCCGTCGCCACCGGCGCGGCCGCGCGCGGCGTGCTCGTCTGCGGCACCGGGATCGGCATGGCCATGGCCGCCAACAAGGTGAGCGGCGTGCGGGCGGCGACCTGCCTGGACATTCACATGGCGCGCCTGAGCCGCGAGCACAACGACGCCAACGTCCTGGCCCTGGGAGCCCGGCTCACCGAGCCGGCACGCGCCCTCGAGATCCTGGAGGTCTGGCTGGCCACGCCATTCGCCGGCGGCCGTCACGCCCGCCGCCTGGAGAAGCTGATGGCCCTCGAGCAGGGGCATGCTCCGGCTCGCTGACGTCGACCCCGACATCGCCAGGGCCCTGCGGGCCGAGGCGGAGCGCCAGCACCGCAACCTGGAGCTGATCGCCTCCGAGAACTTCGTCTCGGAGGCGGTGCTGGAAGCGCTCGGGTCGGTGCTCACCAACAAGTACGCCGAGGGCTACCCGGGCCGGCGGTACTACGGCGGCTGCGAGGTGGTGGACGTCGTGGAGGAGCTGGCCATCGCCCGGGCCCGGGAGCTGTTCGGCGCCGAGCACGCCAACGTGCAGCCGCACTCGGGCGCCCAGGCCAACATGGCCGTGTACTTCACCGTGCTCAAGCCGGGCGACGTCGTCCTGGGGCCCAACCTCGCGCACGGCGGCCACCTCACGGCCGGCAGCCCCGTCAACTACTCGGGCAAGCTCTACCGGATCGTGCCCTACGGCGTCCGCCGGGACACCGAGCGGATCGACCTCGACCAGGTCCGCGACCTGGCCCGGCAGCACCGCCCGCGGCTGATCATCGCCGGCGGCTCGGCCTTTCCGCGGGCGATCGACTTCGCGCCCTTCGCCGAGATCGCCCGGGAGGTCGGCGCCCTGCTCATGGCCGACATCGCCCATCCGGCGGGCCTGGTCGCCGCCGGCCTGCACCCCTCGCCGGTCGGCCTGGCCGACTTCGTCACCACCACGACGCACAAGACCCTGCGCGGCCCTCGCGGCGGCATGGTGCTCTGCGGCGCCGAGCACGCGCCGGCCCTGGACCGGACCGTCATGCCGGGCGTCCAGGGCGGCCCCCTCATGCACGTGATCGCGGCCAAGGCGGTCGCGTTCAAGGAAGCGCTGAGCCCGGGCTGGCGCGAGTACCAGCAGCAGATCGTCCGCAACGCCCGGGCCCTGGCGGCGGCCCTGCTGGCCCGCGGCTATCGCCTGGTCTCGGGCGGCACCGACACCCACCTCATCCTGGTCGATCTCACCGACCGGGGGTTGACCGGGAAAGAGGCCCAGGAGGCGCTGGACCGGGCGTGGATCACGGTCAACAAGAACACGGTGCCGTTCGAGACGCGGAGCCCGATGGTGACCAGCGGGATCCGGCTGGGCACGCCGGCGGTGACCACGCGGGGCATGAAGGAGCCGCAGATGGAGCAGATCGCGGCGCTGATCGACCGGGTGCTCGGCCAGCCGGGGGCGGCGACCGAGGCGAAGGTGCGCGGCGAGGTGCAGGAGCTGACCGGCCAGTTCCCCCTGTACCGGGAGCGACGCTCGTGAGGGGAGGGATCCGATGAAGTGTCCGTTCTGCGGCCATAGCGAGGACCGGGTCGTCGATTCGCGCGTCGGCCGGGACGGGGAGTTCATCCGGCGCCGGCGGGAGTGCCTGAAGTGCCGCCGTCGCTACACCACCTACGAGCACATCGAGAACGTCGCCCTGCACGTCGTGAAGCAGGACGGGCGGCGGGAGGAGTTCGACCGGCAGAAGCTGCGCACGGCCCTGCTCAAGGCCTGCGCCAAGCGGCCGGTGAGCCTGGCCCGGATCGACGAGGTCGTGAGCGACATCGAGGCGCGGCTGCACGAGCGGGCCGAGAAGGAGACCTCCAGCCGCGAGATCGGCGAGATGGTGATGGAGCACCTCAAGCGCCTGGACCAGGTCGCCTACGTCCGCTTCGCCTCGGTCTACAAGCAGTTCCAGGACGTGTCCCAGTTCGCCGAGACCGTCAACCAGCTGCAGGGGTTCCTGGACCAGAAGGCCATCAAGCCGCGGGCCCTGGCCAAGACCAAGTCGGGCTGACGGGCCGCTCCGGGGCCGCGCCGGCCGGACGGCACGGCAGTTGCCGCCTTCCCCCCGGGATTCGGCGACGTCAAGATGGAGCGGTCAGGGCCCCCGGCCGCCCCCAGCGGTGGGGGCGGAGCGGGGCACGCGCGGCGAATTTTGACAATGCCGACGGCGCAGTGTAGCGTTGGCGGCGACTTCCAGCGTCAACCTCGAACCGCCGAGGACCCACGACCATGAAGATCTTGTTCGTGAACCCCCGCTTCCCGAAGTCGCTGTGGGGCTTCCAGGGGCTGACGGATCTGGTCGGCGTCCGATCGGGACAGGCTCCGCTGGGTCTCCTGACGGTGGCGGCCATGACGCCCCCGGAGATCGGCGTCGAGCTCCAGGACGAGAACTGCTACCCGCTGAGCCTGGACACCGACGCCGACGTGGTGGCCATCGGCTGCTGGAACGTCCAGTACGCGCGGGCCCGGGAGCTGGCGGCGGAGTTCCGGCGCCGGGGCAAGCTGGTGGTCGTCGGCGGGCCGTATCCCACCCTGTGCCCGGAGCGCTTCACCGACGGGACGTTCGACGTGGTCTTCGACGGCGAGGTGGAGATCACCTGGCCGCGCTTCTGCCGGGACCTGCTGGCCGGCCGTCCCGAGCCCCTGTACCGGCAGACGGGCAACGTGGACATCCGGCTGTCGCCGGTGCCCCGCTTCGACCTGCTCAAGCCCGGGGACTACCTGTACTACTTCGTGCAGACGACCCGGGGCTGCCCCTTCCAGTGCGAGTTCTGCGACATCATCATCACCGACGGCCGGGTGCCCCGGACGAAGCCGGTCCAGCAGGTGCTGACCGAGATCGAGACCATCGCCCGGCTGGGCGGCAAGTACGTCAGCTTCTCCGACGCCAACTTCATCGGCAACGGGCGGTACGCGGAGGAGCTCCTGCAGGCCCTGGTCGCGTTCGGCCGCGCCAACGACTATCCCCTCACGTTCTCGGCCGAGATGACGGTCACGGTGGCCGAGAAGCCTCGCCTGCTGGAGCTGCTCCGGGAGGCGAACTTCACCGGCATCTTCCTCGGCATCGAGTCGCCGCGGGTGGACAGCCTGGTGGAGACCAAGAAGCGCCAGAACGTGCACAAGCCCCTGCTGGACAGCATCCGCCGCATCCAGTCCCACAACATCATGGTCATCGCCGGCATGATCGTCGGCTTCGACCACGACGACGTCCGGATCTTCCAGGAGCAGTTCGACTTCCTGATGGAGGCCGGCATCCCCTTCACCACCTGCGGGGTGCTGACCGCCATCGAGAAGACGCCCCTGCACGCCCGGCTGGCCCGCGAGGGGCGGCTGCTGCCCTACGACTCGGCCAGCGTGCTGGGTCACGGCGCCGCCGACCTGAACTTCGTGCCCAAGCTGATGACGGTGGACCAGGTCCGGCAGGGCTACAACTGGCTGATCCGCTCGCTGTACAGCTACGAGAACTACGCGGCCCGGCTCCTGACCGCGCTCCGGCAGTTCCAGCCCCGGCCCGAGCGCAGCGGGCGCGCGGCCCACCGCCTGGACGCGCAGGCGGTGGCAGTGGTCCTCAAGACCCTCCGCCACTTCGTGCTGACCACGGTGCGTCCGCGCCGGCGCGTCTTCCTGCGCACGCTGCGCGAGGCCCTGCGCGGCCAGTTCTCGCTGGAGAAGGTGGTGGACGTCGTCTCCTGGATGATCGCCCACAAGCACTTCCACGAGTACGTCCACGCCGCCCACGGCGATCCCGAGACCGTGGCCGCCGTGTCGCCCTTCGCCGCCCCCGAGGCGCGCGCCCACTGGCAGCAGCAGCTGGGCCGCGAGTTCGTCCGGCGCCTGCGCCGGCACCGCGTCCTGGGCGTGCCGTGGCTCACCGCCT
>JBBIIW010000263.1:0-4801 GCA_037446305.1 Candidatus Rokuibacteriota bacterium | reverse complement strand
GCCCGCCCGGCCCACCGGCCCGACCCAGAAGCTGCCGGCCGCGCGGCGAGCCGGGCTAGAATCGGGGTGTTGCGGGGCTTCGAGACGACGCCGCCGGACCTCCGGGCCCTCCTTCCCCGGCGCATCAACGAGCTGGGGCTCAAGCTGGAGGGGTCCCCGGTCGAGCGCTACGTGCAGAGCCTGTACCAGGAGCTGGAGCGCAAGGGCCTCCGGCACTTCCGCCCTCGTTGCTACCTCACCGACGAGTGGGGCTGCCCCTCCGGGGAGCCGATCATCGGCATCCCCTTCTACCTGGCCGACCCGAAGCTGGCCCGCCTCGAGAAGGAGTTCGACGATCTCGAGGACGAGCGCGAGATCCGGATGTACCTGCGGCACGAGGCCGGACACGCCTTCAACTACGCCTACCGCCTCTACGAGACGCCGGAGTGGCGCGAGCTGTTCGGCCCCTTCAACCGCCCGTATCGCGACCGCTACCGGCCGGTGCCGTTCGACCGGAACTTCGTCCGCCACATCGAGGGCTGGTACGCCCAGAAGCACCCCGACGAGGACTTCGCCGAGACGTTCGCAGTCTGGCTGACGCCCCGCTCGCGCTGGCGGCAGCGGTACCGGGACTGGCCGGCCATCCGGAAGCTCCGCTACGTGGAGCGCACGGCGCGGCGCGTGGGCCCGACCGAGCCCAGGGTCCGCATCGCCTCGACGGACATCACCGTCGAGGAGATGGACATGACGGTCGAGGAGTTCTTCCGGGCCAACCAGCCCGAGGCAACCGCGGTGGACGTGGCCCTGGAGAACGACCTGCCCGACCTGTTCATCCGCAAGGGCCGCCGGACGCGCGGCGTCCGGCCGGCCGCCGACCTGATCCGCGAGCGCCACGCCGACCTCGTCAACAAGATCGAGTACTGGACCGGCGTGCGCCGCAGCGTCGTGCGCGCCCTGGTCGACGGCATCGCCGAGACCGCCCAGCGGCTCGGGCTCCAGGTGGAGCAGAAGCGGGAGGCGGCGACGCTGGTGGAGCTGACGACCTATGCCACCACGCTCAGCATGAACTACCTCACGCGCGGCAGCTTCGTGCCCCGCGGCCCGCGGCGGCTGCGGGCGCGGCGCGAGCGCCCCGCCCCCTCGACCGATGGCTAGGCTGCGCATCGCCATCGCCCACGGCCCGGGCGAGGCGCCGCGGCGGCAGCGCAACGGCCGGCGGCGGACCGACGTGGAAGAGCTGACCGAGGTCCTGCGGCGGGCCGGCCACACCGTGCTCCACGTCACGGTGGACGGCACCCGGGGCTGCCTGCTGCGGCTGGGCCGCGTCCAGGCCGACCTGATCTTCAACCTGGTGGAGGGCTTCGGCGACGACGACACCAAGGAGCCCCACGTCGCGGCCTACTACGACCTGATCGGGCTGCGCTACACGGGCTCGGGCCCCCGGGGCCTGGCCCTGGCCATGGACAAGGCCCTCACCAAGAAGGTCCTCCACTTCCACGGCATCACCACCCCGCGCTTCGTCACGGTCTTCCGGGGCCGCGTCGACTGGGCCCACGACCTGGTGTTCCCCGTCATCGTCAAGCCCATGCGGGAGGACGGCTCGATCGGGATCGGCTTCAGCGCCTTCGTGGAGTCCATCAAGGACCTGATGGAGCGGATCGACGCCCTGCACGCCGACTTCAACCACCCGGTGCTGATCGAGCAGTACATCGAGGGCCGCGAGATCTACGTGGGCGTCATCGGCAACGCGCGGCCGGAGGCGCTGCCGCCGGTGGAGCTGGACCTCTCCCACCTGCCTCCCGGCACGCCGCGGATCGCCGGGACCGAGGTGAAGTGGCGCGAGGGCACCCGCGCCTACCGCGGCAGTCGCAACCGCATTCCCGAGGACCTGCCCCGCGAGGTCGTGGAGGGGCTCCAGGCGGCGGCGGTCCAGGCGTTCCAGGCCCTCCAGCTGCGCGACTACGCCCGGTTCGACTTCCGGCTGACGCCCGACCACCAGGCGTACCTGATCGAGGCCAATCCCAACCCGTACCTGCACTCCGGGGCCGAGTTCATGCGGGCGGCCCGCGCCTCCGGCCGGACCCATCCCGAGACCGTGCTGGAGATCGTGGGCCTCGCGCTCTCGCGCTACGGCCTGAAGCTGTAACGTCCCGGAGTAGGCCGGGCGACCGGCCGTCGCCCGGTCGAGGGGTGAGATCGGGAGGGGGACGCGCTCCCCCTCCCGATCGGGCGCTACTGCCGGCCGTTGGGGGAGGCGGCCGGCGTCGACTGCAGGTCGCTCAGCACGTCCTGCAGGTCCAGGGGGGTCAGCACGATCTCGATCCGGCGATTCTGGGCCCGCCCCTCGGGCGTGTCGTTGCCGGCGACCGGCCGGTGGGGGCCGAAGCCCACGGCGGACAGGAACTTGCCGTCCACGCCGCCCTTCTCCTCCAGGAACCGGAGCACCGTCGTCGCCCGCTGGGCCGACAGCTCCCAGTTGGTCGGGAACTTGTGGCGGAGCCCGGCGCCGATCGGCACCGAGTCGGTGTAGCCCTCGATGCGGATCTGCTTGTCGTCGATGTTGCGCAGGACGTTGGCCACCTTGGCCAGCACGTCCCGGCCCTCCGGCTTGATCTCGGTCTTGCCGGAGTCGAACAGGATCTTCTCCACCAGCTGGACCGAGAGCTTGTCACGGACCTGGCTGATCTTGATGTCGCCCTGGGCGATCTCGCGCCGCAGGTCGCCCACCAGCGTGTCGTAGGTGCCGCGCAGGCGCTTGATCTCCTCGTCCTTCTGCGCGCTCAGCTCGGCCGCCCTCCGCTGGGCGGCGGCCAGCTGATCGTCGAGCGCGGCGATCTGGCCCTGAAGCCGCTCCTTCTCGGACTCCAGCTCGCGCCGCTGCGCGGCGAGCCGATCGTTGACGGCCGCCAGCTCGGCCTCCCGGCGGCCGACCTCGTCCCGCAGCGCGGCCAGCTGGCGCTCCAGCGTCTCCCGCTGCTCCTCCTGCGCCGTCTTGAGTCGCGCCAGCTCCGCCTCCCGGCGCGCGACCTCGTCCCGCAGGCCGCTCAGCTCGCGTTCCAGGCCGCGCTTCTGGTCCTTGAGGGCCTTGAGCTCCTGCTCCAGCGCCATCCGCTCGGCTTCGGCCCTGGTCTCCAGGGCCTGGTACTTCGACTGGGACACGCAGCCGGCGAGCGTGACCACCGCCGCCAGCACCGCCAGGACCGCCTTCCGCATGTTGACGCCTCCTTTCCGTGTCACTGCGTCCGGACCTGGAACTCGGCCCGGCGGTTCTTCGCCCAGCACGCCTCGTCATGCTCCATGCACACGGGACGCTGCTCTCCGTAGCCGGCGATGGCCAGCCGGCGACCCTCCACGCCCCGGCGGGTGAGCGCCTCCTTCACCGCACGGGCCCGGCGGTCGCTGAGCCGCATGTTGTAGGCGTCGCTGCCGCGCTGATCGGCATGGCCCCCGATCTCCAGGACGACCTCCGGCCGCGACTTGAGCCACCGCGCATGCTCGTCGAGCAGCCCGGCGTCCTGCGGCCGGATCTGGGCGCGGTCGAAGTCGAAGTGCACCGGCTTCAGGTCAGCCGGCGGTTCGGGCGCCTCCGATCGAGGCATCGCGGCCGGCGCCTGCGCCTCCGCCGCGGGCTCGGCCCGGCTCGTGGGCGCCGAGGGGCCCCGATCACAGGCGGCGAGAGCGACGCCGAGAAGCGTGCACAGCACCAGGACCACCCACCGGACCATCATCGCTTCCTCCTTGCTGGTGTCCGTCGATGGAGCGCCCGAACGATGACCGGCGGGCGATGAGCAGCAACCGTGCCAGACCCGATCGCCGCGTTTATGGCGGCGATCTGATGCGAAAGGCGGCGGGGGTGACGGCGCGCCGACGGCCCGGTGTGCCATTCCGGCAAACCAGAATGGCGCGATCGCTCCAGGGGTGACGTGCCGGCGACCGTCGTCTCGTCTGGCGCGGGAAGAGCTGCCGGCCGGAAGGCCGCCGTGACAGGCTGACCTCCGAACAATCCGCCCCGGGGCGGCGCCCCGACTGCGGCGGCGCTCGGCACGACGCAGGGTTAGCTCCTGCACGGCGCCCCTGCCCCGGGGTGGCACGATCGCTGCTGTCCGCGGACACCGAGGAACGAACGGGAGCGTGGAGCAGCAGGAGACCAGCGACGGGAAGGGGGGCGCCGGCGTGACCGGGACCGAGGTCAGGCTGCGGCGCCCGTCGGCGTGAAGTGAGAAGCTCGACCGCCTCGGGTGGGCGGCGGCGCTCGCGTTCCGCGCCTACGGGCTCGACCTCGGCCTCCGGACCACCGAGCCCTCCATGCTGGAGCGCCTCCTCGATCTCCTGCCGCCGGGCTCGACGCCGGTTCCCGCTGCCCGGGTGGACCGGCTCTACTCGCTGGTCGCCGGCGGGCCCGGCATCACCCGCGGCGCGCGCCGGCTCAACGTTCTCTACGTCGACGAGACCCGCCGGGCCCGGTCTCTCGAGCTCGCTCCGGTCCTGTCCGCGCTCGCGTCCGATCTCCAGCTGTACGTCGCCGAGCACGCGCGGGGACGGCTGTTCGTCCACGCCGGCGTCGTGGGCTGGCAGGGGCGAGCCATCGTGATCCCCGGGCGCTCGATGAGCGGCAAGACGACGCTGGTCCGCGCCCTGGTCGCCGCCGGCGCCACGCTGTACTCGGACGAGTACGCCGTGCTGGACGGGCGGGGCCGCGTCCATCCGTACCCGCAGGGGCCGGCCGGAGGGGCGCCGCGCGCCGGCCACCCGCTGCCGATCGGGCTCGTCCTCCTGACCCGGTACCGCCCCGGCGGTCGCTGGCGGCCTCGGCGGCTCTCGC
>JBBIIW010000262.1:0-4804 GCA_037446305.1 Candidatus Rokuibacteriota bacterium | reverse complement strand
CAGCCAGCGGCCGATCTGGAGGTTCTCGGCCACCGTGAGGTCCGGGAAGACCCCCGTGTCCTCCGGCGCGTAGCCGAGGCCGCGCCGGGCGCGGGCGTGGGGCGGCAGGCGCGTGATGTCCTCGCCGCGCAGCCGGACGCGGCCCGAGCGCGCCGGCAGCAGCCCCATGGCCGTCTCCAGCGTCGTCGTCTTGCCGGCGCCGTTCCGCCCGACCAGGCACACCACCTCGCCGCCCTGGACGGCGAGCCCCACGCCCCGCAGCACGTGGGCCGCGCCCCGGTAGGTGTCGATGCCGTCCAGCTCCAGCAGGGCGCCCGGGCCGCTCATAGGGGCGTCGGGGCGCCGATCAGCGTGGTGGTGACCGTCTCGTTGCGCCGGATCTCGTCCGGCGTGCCCTGGGCCAGGATCGTCCCCTGGTGCATGGCCACGATGCGGTCGGAGTACCGGAAGATGACGTCCATGTCGTGCTCGATGACCACCGCCGTGATGTTGCCGGAGCGCACGATGGCGGTGACCACGTCCATAATGGGCGCCTTCTCCCGCGTGCTGACCCCGCTGGTGGGCTCGTCCAGGAACAGCAGCCGGGGCCGCAGGGCGTAGGCCACGGCCACGTCCAGGAGCTTGCGCTCGCCCTGCGACAGCCCCCCCGCCCGCATGCGGGCCCGGGGCGCGAGCCCGAACTGGCGCAGCACCTCCATGGCCTCGTCGGCCACCTGGCCGTCCCGGGCGGCCAGCGTGGCCAGGCGCCGGGTCTTGCCCTGCCGGGAGAAGATCGTGAGGGCGATGTTGTCGAAGGCGGTCAGGTGGTCGAAGAGGTTGACCAGCTGGAAGCTGCGGGCGATGCCGGCCCGGATGCGCTCGTTCACGGACTGGTGCGTGATGTCCCGCCCCTCGAAGATGATGGTGCCGGCATCGGCGCGCAGGAGGCCGCTGACGAGGTTGACCAGCGTGGTCTTGCCCGCCCCGTTGGAGCCGATGAGACCCAGCAGCTCGCCGGGCCGGACCGTGAAGTCCACGCGGTCCACCGCCCGGTTGGCCCCGAAGGCCTTCGTCAGCCCCCGCGTCTCGAGCAGGCTCACGGCGCCTCCCGCCGCCGGCGGGCCCACAGCTGGCCGGCCGTGCCGACCAGGCCGCCGGGCATGGTGAGGACCAGGAGGATGAGGACCGCGCCCAGGACGAGCTGCCAGTAGACCGTGAGACCGACGGCGTACGTCTCCAGGTAGTTGTAGGCGACGGCGCCGATGACGGGGCCGACGAAGGTCTGGAACCCGCCCAGCACGGTGAAGAAGACGATGCGGCCCGAGAACGGCCAGTACAGGATGTCGGGGGTGGTCAGGCCGTTGAGGGGCACCCAGAGCGCCCCGGCCAGCCCGGTGAACGCGCCCGAGATGACGAAGGCGACCCAGCGGAACTTCCACACCGGCACGCCCACGAACTCGGCCCGCGTCTCGTTGTCGCGGATGGCCTGCAGCGCCTTGCCGAAGGGGGAGTTGACGATCACCCACATGAGGGCGGTGCCGAGCAGGAACAGGATCAGGACGTAGTAGTAGTAGCGGTGGGCCAGGAACGTCACCTTGTCGCCGGCCGTCTCCGCCGTCGAGAACAGGCGGCCGGCCAGGGCCGGGGTGGGCACCCGCAGCCCGTCGGTCCCCCCCGTCACCCAGAAGAACTTGAGCGCGATGCTCCAGAGGACCTGGCTGAGGGCCAGGGTCAGGATGCCGAAGAAGATCCGGGTGTAGCGCACGCAGACGGCCCCGAAGAGCGCGGCCACCGCCGCCGAGCCCAGGACGCCGGCCGCCACGAACAGCTCCATGGACTCGACCTGGAGGTACTTGACCAGCAGCGCCACCACGTAGGCCCCGGTCCCGAAGTAGGCCGAGTGCCCGAAGGACAGCAAGCCCGTGTAGCCCAGGAGCAGGTTGTAGCCGAGGGCGGCGATGGCGAAGGTCAGGCCGTAGCAGAGCTGGATGGTGTGGAACGGCGGGAGCAGCCAGGGCACGGCGGCCAGCGCCGCCACGAGGGCCGCCAGCGCCAGCGCCCGGCCGCCGGTGAGCGTGGCTCGCGAGGTCAGGACGACGGTGCTCAGCGGCGGACCGGGCCGAGCCGGCGCCGGGCGCGGCCGGCGCGGACGATCGGCGGATGAGGAGCCATGCCCCGCCTCAGGCGCGGCCGAACAGGCCGGCCGGCCGGACGAACAGGACGACGGCGGCGATCAGGTAGAGGACGGCCAGCTCGATCTCGGCGAAGTACGTGATGCCCAGCGTGCGGACGAACCCCACGATCAGCGCGCCGACGAGGGCGCCTTCCAGGCTGCCCAGGCCGCCGATGACGACCACCACGAAGGCCAGGATGAGCGCGTCCACGCCCATGCCCAGGACGGCGCCCGAGATGGGCATGACCACGGCCCCGCCCAGCCCGGCCATCAGGCAGCCCAGCGTGAACGCCTGCACGTAGACGCGCTTGACGTCGATGCCGAGCGCGGAGGCCATGCGCATGTCCTGCGAGGTGGCCCGGAGCATGACGCCGAAGCGCGTGCGGTAGACGAAGGCCCACAGGCCCACGGCGGCCAGGGCGCCCACCACGATGACGAAGATGTTGTAGCCGGGGTACGTCGCGCCGAGGATCTCGACGCTGGGCAGCTCGCCGGCCAGGACGCTGGCCGTCAGCGGGTGGGGGCCCCAGACCAGGCGCATCACGTCCTCCAGGACCAGCAGCAGCCCGAACGTCATCAGCAGCTGGTACTCCTCGCGCCGCCGGTAGAGCGGCCGGAGGAAGGCGGGCTCGATGATGGCGCCGGCCACGGCCGCCGCCAGCGCGCCGGCCAGCAGCAGGACGAAGAGCAGGCTCACCGGCAGCCAGGCCGTGGCCAGGCCGATGGCCCAGGCCGCCACGTAGGCGCCGACCGCATACAGGTTGCCGTGGGCCATGTTCACGATGCGCATGACGCCGTAGACCAGCGAGAGCCCGGACGCGATCAGGAACAGGATCGAGGCGTAGAAGAGGGAGTTGAAGACCTGGGTGACCAGGATGTCCACGGGGCGCTACCTTGCCTCACGCGACCGGCCCCTGGCAAGCGCCACCGGGGGCCGGCTCACGGCACGGGCACCGAGCGGGTCTGGACGTTGACCCGGTGGTCGTTCACGACCACGGCCAGCACGACCGTGCCGCCGCGCGGCAGCCCCTCGCGGGGCACCTCGAAGACGCCGCGCTCCGTCGGCTCGGTGGTGGCCGCCGCCACGACGTGCCCGTCCGGTCCCACCGCCACCCAGTGGCAGACGGCGCGGGCGCCGCGGTCCTTCTGCGCCGCCGGGCTGCCGACCGACTCCGTCACCAGCCGCCGCTCGCGCCCGAACCGCTCGACGCGCTGGGCCTCGGCCCGCACCTCCAGCCGGTCGGGCCGCACCGCCACCTCGGCCACGAATCCCCGGAGGGGCAGCGGGTACCGGTCGAAGGAGCCCACGCCCAGCGGGTAGGAGAAGTCCCGGAAGACGCGCAGCACGGCGCCCCGGGGCGACCAGGCGTGCAGCAAGTAGGGGCCGCTCGTCACCAGCAGGTGACCGCGCTCGGCGGCGAACTGGGCGAGCCTGGCCCACCGGGCCCGGGCCGCCTCGGCCGTCACCAGGCCCGCCAGCGCCGGCGGCACGAAGGCCCGGCGCTCCAGCTCGCCCAGCAGCCGCTCGAGCTGCTCGCGCTGGCGGCCGTCGCGGACGACGTCCAGCCACGGGACGCCGCGCCGGCGTGCCTCCTCGGCCGAGAAGGCGCCGATGCCGCGGCGCACCGCCTCCTCGAGGAGCGCCAGCAGCGGCCACGGCACGGGCGTCCAGGGCGGCGCGATGGCGGCCAGCGCGTAGGGGTCGGGCAGCGCGCGGGCCAGGTAGACCTCGATGACGGGGACCTCGTACGTCATCGTGACCTCGCCGAAGCGCAGCACGTCCGTGTCGACGCGGAGGACGCGCAGGGCCACCAGCCACTGCCGCCAGCGCTCGGTGACCCGCGCCACCGCGGGGTCCCGGTCCGGGCCGTTCGCGCCCCACCGGAGGCCGAAGGCCAGCGCGTACAGCGCGTCGGCGGCCGTCATCCGGGTGCCGTCGTGGTACGCGGAAGTGAGCACCCGGTAGGTCAGCCTGGCGCCGGCGGCCCGCCCCTCCCCGACCGGCACCAGCCGCCCCGTTCCCGGCTCCGGGGCCACGGCCTCGGGGGGCACGGCCAGCGAGCCGGTCTCCACCTCCGGGGTGGCCAGCCGGACCCGGTTCTCGACCCAGCCGCCTCCGGGCGCCGGGAACAGGGCCGGATCGGCGAGCGCCGCCCACAGCAGCCGGCCCGTGGTGTCCGAGAAGCCCGCCACCGGGTTCCACGCCGCGCGCGGCGGGTCCGGGACGCCCACCGTCAGCCAGCCGTTCCAGGGAAAGTCCTTCAGCTTCACCGTGCGCAGGAAGATGGGGCCGTTCAGTCCCAGCAGCGAGTCGGCCGCCACGTTCTCCACGCCGGCCGAGTAGTCGTCGTTGACGACCTCGCGGCGCAGCGTGAAGCCGGCCACCAGCCGCCGGCAGCCCGCCACCAGGTGACCGACCAGGCGCCGCTCCAAATTCATGCGCTCCACCGCGCCCTGCCCGCCTGCCTCCAGGCGCGCCACCAGCGCCTCGACCTCCGGCCGCGCCGACGGCTCCACGTGCGCCCCGAGCAGGCGCCAGGCGTGGAACCAGCCGGCCTTCAGCCAGGGGGGCGCCATCCCGCCGTGCAGCGTCGAGCGCGAGGCGGCGACGAGGTCGGCGATCGGGACCTCCTCGACCGTGGCGGCGGCGCC
>JBBIIW010000261.1:0-4825 GCA_037446305.1 Candidatus Rokuibacteriota bacterium | reverse complement strand
GCCCCTGGCCCACGTCGCCGCCTGCCTGATCGGCGAGGGTCAGGCCTGGCTGGACGGCCGGCCCGCGCCGGCCGCGACGGCGCTGGCCCGGGCCGGGATCGCCCCGCTGGCGCTGGAGAGCAAGGAGGGCCTGGCGCTGCTCAACGGCACGCACCTGATGTCGGCGCTCGGCGCGCTGGCCGTGCTCGACGCCGGCCGCCTGGTCCGGCTGGCGGACGTGAGCGGCGCCATGTCGCTGGAGGCGCTGATGGGCACGAACGCGGCCTTCGACCCCCGCATCCACGCCCTCCGCCCGCACCCGGGCCAGCAGGCGTCGGCCCGGAACCTGGCGCGGCTGACGGCCGGCAGCGCCATCATCGCCTCGCATCGCGACTGCACGCGCGTGCAGGACGCCTACAGCCTGCGCTGCATGCCCCAGGTCCACGGCGCGGCCCGGGAGGCGGTCGGCTTCGCCCGCGCGGTGCTGGGCCGCGAGCTGAGCGCCGTGACCGACAACCCGCTGATCTTCCCCGCCGACGGGGCCGTCCTCTCGGGCGGGAACTTCCACGGCGAGCCGCTGGGCCTGGCCCTGGACCTGCTGGCGATCGGCCTGGCCCAGCTGGCCGGCATCAGCGAGCGCCGCATCGACCGCCTCGTCAACCCGCTCACCAGCGAGGGGCTGCCGCCGTTCCTGGCCGGCGGCGACGGCGTGAACACCGGGTACATGATCGCCCAGTACGTGGCGGCGGCGCTGGTGGCCGAGTGCAAGCGCCTGGCCCAGCCCGCCAGCGTGGACTCCATCCCGGCCTCGGGCCTGCAGGAGGACTACAACGCCATGGCCGCCGCCTCGGCCCTGAAGGTCGCCACCGCAGTGCGCCACGCCGGCCAGGTCCTGGGGATCGAGCTGGTGCTGGCCGCCCAGGCCCTGGACTGCCGCCGGCCGCTCCAGCCCGGCCCGGGCAGCGCGGCCGCCCGCACGGCGGTGCGCCGGCGCGTCCCTCCGCTCGGTGACGACCGGTATCTCAAGGCCGACCTCGACGCCGGCCTGGCCCTGGTCGAGGACGGCAGCGTGCTGGCCGCCGTCGAGGCCGCCGTCGGCGCCCTCGACTGACCCCCCGCGAGGTCAGCCGCTCAGCGAACTATTCCATGCTTCAACAGCTTCTTCGCGAGCTCGTAGATGTCCTTTCCGTCGCCCGCCCTTCGGATGCCGGCCGCGGCAATGTAGATGATCACCTGCTGCCCATCCACGGCGTAGATGATGCGGAAGCGCTGCCCGACCGCTCGCACACTCCGGAACCCCTTCAACTCGCCGGTCAGCGCCTTTCCCTGCTTGTCGGGGTCGCGCTCGAGCCGCCCGGCACGGGCCCAGACGGCACGACGGATCCGCGCGTCGGCCACCGCTTCCAGGAGCTTCAGCGCGGTCTCGGTCCACCGTATCTCGTAGACCGGGCTCGTCATACCCCAAGACGCTTCCGGGCCTCCTCATGGCTGACCAGTCGACCGTGCTTGATGTCCTCGAGGCTGTCCCGGAGAGCGTTCGCCATGTCGGGATCACTCAGGACGTCCAGGGTCTCGATCAGGCTCTCGTAGACCTCCCAGTGGAGCACGGCCAGGACAGGCCGGCCGCGCTTCGTGACCTCCACCGCGCCCTCGCCGGATCGCTCCAGACGTTCGGGGAGATCGAGGAGGCTGTTGCGGGCCTCCGTGATGGTCAGCGTCGTCATCTCTCCTCCTCCCATCGAGCTCCGCATGGCATGGCCATGACCACACAGATGTGCAGTTAAATGTACATGATCACGCCGCTGCCGTCAACGCCTTCCCTGGTCGCGCTCCTTCCCACAGGGCCCGGGCCCGCGGCAGCCGCCCCTGTACTATCCTTAGGCACCACGTGGGAGGCCTTAGGCACCACGTGGGAGGAGGCGCTCGGCGATGAACCGGTGGACGACGCTCGGGGTGTCCGTCCTGGTCGTGCTCGCGCTGGGGATGGGCGGGCTGCCCGCCGCCGCCCAGGACCCCATCAAGATCGGCTTCTTCGCGCCGCTGACCGGCTTCGCGGCCGCCGACGGGGCCTCGGCCCGGCACTCGGCCGAGATCGCCGTCGAGGAGATCAACGCGGCCGGCGGGCTGCGCGGGCGCAGCGTGGAGCTGGTCGTCTACGACGACCGCCACAACTCCAACGAGGCGGTGGCGCTGGCCAACAAGCTGGTGGAGCGCGACCGGGTCGTGGGCGTCGTGTCGGGCTCGTACTCGATGCCCAGCCGCGTGACGGCGCCCATCTTCGCGCGGGCCGGCGTGCCCATGGTGGTCGGCTATGCCGTGCACCCGGACGTCACGAAGGCCGGCTCCTGCATCTTCCGCAACGGCTACCTGGGGCAGGTGGAGGGCGGGGCGGCGGCCGAGTCGGCCGTCACCCGGCAGAAGGCCCGGCGCATCGCCGTGCTGACCGTGGACAACGACTTCGGGCGGGTGACCAGCGCCGCCTTCATCGAGCGCGCGCGCCGGCTGGGCGCCGAGATCGTCTCCGAGCAGGTCTTCAAGCTGGGCGAGAAGGAGTTCGGCCCCTACCTGACCCGCCTGCAGGGCCAGCCCCTCGACCTCATCTTTCACACCTCGTACTACAACGAGGGAGCCCAGATCGTGCGCAAGGCGCGGGAGCTGGGCCTCACGGCGGCCCTGGAGGGCACCGAGGGCATCGACTCGCCCAAGTTCCTGGAGCTGGCCGGGCCGGCCGCCGAGGGCGTGACGTTCACCACCAACCTCAACCGCGACGACCCGCGTCCCGAGGTCCAGAGCTTCCTCAAGAAGTACCAGGCCAAGGCCGGCGTCGGCGCCGACATGGTGGGCGCCTCCACCTACGACGCGGTCAAGATCCTGGCCCACGGCATCCAGGAGGGCGGCACGGAGGCCCGGGCCATCTGCCAGGCCATCGCGAACCTGCGCGACTATCCGGCCGTCACCGGCCGGATCGTCCGCTTCACGAAGGGCGAGGTGACCAAGCCCGTCCAGGTCCAGATCGTCCGCGACGGGAAGATCCGGTCCTTCGCCACCATCGACAACCCGGAGGTGATCACGCCGCCGGTCCAGTAGGGCCGGCGGCTGGTGCTCGCCCAGCAGCTCGTCAACGGCCTGACCGTCGGGAGCCTCTACGCCCTGATGGCGCTCGGGCTCACGATGGTCTACGGCGTGCTGCGGGTGCTGCACATCGCCCACGCGGCGGTCTTCACGCTCGGCGCCTACGCCGGCCTGGCCGGCTTCGGGCTGACCGGCTCCTTCTGGCTGGCCCTGGCCGCCGCCATGCTGGCGGCGGTGGCGGCGGGCCTGGCCATGGAGCGCTGGGTGTACTGGCCGCTCCTCGGGCAGCCGCCGATCGCCACCCTCATCGCCTCCATCGGGCTCTTCATCGGGCTGGAGGAGGTCTACCGCATCGTGGCCGGGCCCCAGCCCTACGCCTTCCAGGTGCCGCTCGGCCTGGGCGACGTGCGGCTGGGCCCGGTGCTCGTCACCGCACCCCAGCTGCTGGTGATGCTGGTGACGGCCGTCCTGCTGGGCGCGCTGTGGCTGTTCCTGACCCACACGGCGCTGGGGCTGGCCCTCCGCGCGGTCAGCCAGGACCGGGACATGGCCGCGGCCTGCGCCATGAACGTGCGCACGGTGGTGAGGCTGAACTTCGCGCTGGGCTCGGCGCTGGCCGGCGCGGCCGGCATGCTGGTCGGCATCTACTACAACTCGGTGTCGCCGACCATGGGGGACATCGCGGGCTACAAGGGGCTGGCCATCATCGTGCTGGGGGGGCTCGGCTCCATCCCGGGCACGGTGCTGGGCGGGCTCGTGGTGGGCGTGGCCGAGACCCTCCTGATCGGGATCGTCGAGGTGCCGTTCCCGCGCGACGCCTGGGCCTTCCTGGCCATGATCGCCGTGTTCCTGCTGCGGCCGCAGGGCCTGCTCGGGCGCTAGCCGGCCGTGTATGTCCTCACCGTCGCCACGCTGGTCGGCATCCACGCCATCCTCACCCTGGGGCTCAACACCATCACCGGGCTGGCCGGGCAGATCTCGCTCGGCCACGCCGCCTTCTTCGGCGTCGGCGCCTACACGCTGGCCGTGCTGACCGTCGCTCACGCCTGGTCCTTCTGGCCGGCGTGGGCCGCGGCGGTCGTCGCCGCCGGCGCCTTCGGCGCCCTCATCGGCGCCCTGGCCATCCGCGTGCGGGAGGACTTCCTGGCCATCACCACGATGGGCGTCAACTTCGTCACGGTGGCGGTCTTCCTCTACGTGCCGCTCTTCGGCGGCGCCCTGGGGCTGGGAGGCATCCCGCCGCCCAGGCTCGGCGCCGCCCCGCTCGGCAAGCCCGGCTTCTTCCTGCTGACCCTGGCCGGGGTGGGCCTGGCCCTGGCCGTGAACCTCTGGCTCGTGCGCTCGTGGGCCGGCCTGGCCCTGCTGGCCCTCAGGGAGGACGAGGAGGCGGCCCGGGCGGCGGCCGTGGACGTGCGGGCGTTCAAGATCCTGGCCTTCGCGCTCGGCACCGCCCTGGCCGGCCTGGGCGGCGGGCTCTACGCGTCGTTCCTCAGCTTCATCTCGGCCGGCGACTTCGGCTTCCCCGTCTCGATCACGCTGCTCTGCATGCTGGTGCTGGGCGGGATCGGCACCAACCGCGGCGCGGTGGCCGGCGCCGCCATCCTGGGCGTCGCGCCCGAGGTGTTCCGGTTCCTCGCCGACTACCGCTTCCTCACCTACGGCGTCCTGCTCGTGCTGCTGATGCGCTTCTCGCCGGCGGGCCTCCTGGGCGACGGGAGCGCGCTCTGGCGGATGGTCCGCCGCCGGCCCGCGCGGGCGGGCGCCGGCGAGGCCG
>JBBIIW010000260.1:0-4843 GCA_037446305.1 Candidatus Rokuibacteriota bacterium | reverse complement strand
ACCTGGACGCGACGATCAAGGAAGTGCTGCGGCTGCGTCCGGTGATCCCGGTGGTCGGCCGCGTGCTGCGCGAGCCGATCACGCTCGCGGGGTACGACCTGCCGGCAGGTACCGCGGTCGGCGCTTGCATCTACCTCGCGCAGCGCGACCCCGACGTGTATCCCGAGCCCGAGGCGTTCCGGCCGGACGCCGACGACGACCTCAGCGCCGGCGGCCTTCGCCCGGACGCTGGCGCCCAGGGCTGCCGGCAGCGGCACCTCGAGGCCCTCGGGCTCGATCCTCACCAGGTCGGCCGGTCCGGCCAGGCGGCCGGGCAGGAGGTTCATCGGCGGCTCGCCGATGAACTGGGCGACGAAGACGTTGGCGGGGTGGTCGTACAGCTCCTGCGGCGAGCCGATCTGCTGGAGGACGCCGCGGTCCATCACGGCGATGCGGTCGGCCATCGCCATGGCCTCCGTCTGGTCATGCGTGACCAGCACGCCGGTGATGCCCGTCTCCTGCTGCAGGCGCTTGATCTCCGCCCGGAGCTGGACCTTGTGGTTGCCATCGAGGTGGCTGAGGGGCTCGTCGAAGAGCACGACCGCCGGCCGGCGCACCAGGGCGCGGCCGATCGCCACTCGCTGCTGGGCGCCGCCGCTCAGCCCGCGGACCGTCCGGTCCCGCAGCTCGTCGAGCCCGAGGAGGGCCAGCACGCCGCCGACCGCGCGCGCGATGTCCGCCGGCGGCCGCCGGCGGACCCGGAGCGGGAACGCGATATTCTCGAACACCGTCAGGTGCGGGTAGAGGGCGTAGTCCTCGAACACCATGGCCACGTTCCGCTGGCCGGGGTCCTGATCGGTCACCGGCTGCTCGTCGAAGTAGATGGCGCCGCCGCTGAGGGGCTCCAGACCGGCGATCATCTTGAGCGTCGAGCTCTTGCCGCAGCCGGAGGGGCCGAGCAGCGCGAGCAGCTCGCCGTCGGCGCAGGCCAGGCTCAGGCCGCGGACGGCCTCGACCGGTCCGTAGCGCTTCCAGATCTCCTGCAGACGGATGCTCGCCATCGCGCCCCGAAACAGGGACGCCATTCTACCGCGTCGTGTCCCGTGCTTCGCCCCCCGCCGGCGCCGCCGCCGGAGCTAGAATCGGGCGATGGACGTCCAGCGCGCGGCGACGAGGCGCCGCGCACCGGGGCCGCGCTGGCTCGTCCCGGGCCTGGCGGTGGCGACGCTCGCGGGGCTGGCGATCACGCTGGTCGTGGCGACGGTCCGCCAGCCCGAGCTGCCGTCCTACCCGCCGACCCCGCCGGCGCCGCGCGACGTCGGCGCGAGGCTGGCGGGGCCCATCCTCTATACCGTGGACGCCACCGACCCGGAGACCTGGCGCTACTTCTCCTTCCGGCTCGGCTCCGTCGTCGAGAACCCGGCGCCGGGCGACTGGGACCTGGCCTTCCGGCGCCACCAGATCATCGCCAACGGCGGCCGCGGGTTCGCGGGCCAGGGCGGCCTCCTCGACCTGGGGCGCGTGCCCTTCGACCAGGTGGAGTCGGTCCCCACGGCCGGCTACCGGACCACGGAGCGCACGCCCGACCCCCGCCACGCGGCCATCGAGGGCTGGTACCGGTACGGCTTCTTCTCGCACGTGCTGACGCCGAAGCCGCACGTGTGGGCGGTCCGCACGGCCGACGGCCGCTACGCCAAGATGGAGATCCTCAGCTACTACTGCCCGGGTCGCCGCGCCGGGTGCCTGACCTTCCGCTACGTCTACCAGGGCGACGGCTCGCCGGTCGTCGCGCCGCCCCGCTGAGCGTCACGGCGCGGCGGCCAGGGCCTCGGCGATCGCGGGGCGGTCGAGGCCGACGAACTGCTTCTCGCGGAGCCAGAGCCTGGCGGTGTCGGGCAGCGCCAGGTAGATCGATCGGCTGACACGCAGCGTGCGGTCGCGGTCACGGAGCCACCGTTCCGTCCTCGCCAGATCCGCCAGCTGCCGGCTGAGCGAGGTGTCGGGGACGAAGCGCCGGCCCCAGCGGGCCACGTGATCGGCGGCGGCGAGCGAGGCGCTCTTCCAGCCATTGCACCTGGCGTCCGCCACGACCAGGTTGTCGAGGCCGTCGTCGGGGTAGCGCGCCCAGGGAATGAAGTGGTCCACGGCGCCCCGGGACGGATCCGGGATCCGTGCCTCGCAGTAGAAGCAGCGCCGGCCCTGGAGCTCCCAGAGGGGGCCCCGGATGCGGGTCGTGTCCACGCGGTCGTGTCCGAACAGGAACGCCTCCAGGCGCGCGTCGGTGAGCTGGTTGAGGGCGGCCACCATGGCCGCCCACTTCCGGTGAATCAGCGGCCGGAGCAGGCCGTTCAGGTCGCGCAGGTACTCCGCGACATGGGGGCGGAGGACGATCCGGTTGTCGAACTCGCTGGGGTCGCCCTTCTGGTACGCGGTGACGTCCTTCTTCCGGACGCCGTCCTGGGTCCAGTGGATCGTGTAGATGAACTGATCGGCGGCGGCCCCGACCGTCTGCAGCCGGGGCAGCGGCATCTGGATGAGCTTCCATTCCACGAGGCGCACGAGGGTCTCGAACCTGTCCGGCGCATCGCGCCGCGCCTGCCAGACCACGGCGGCGGTGGGCGCCCAGCGCTGGCGGAAGCTGGCGATGGCGGAGACGATCTCCGCCTGGCCGCCGACGTTCTGCTTGAGCACCGTCGCCGGCCCCCGGTCTCCGTAGGGGACGGTGTGCGGCCAGTACAGCTCCACGATGCGCTCGGCCAGCTGTCGGGTGGTGACGGCCTCCGGCGGCCTGCCCGACCGATCCGCTTGCTCGAGGCAGAGGTCCATCAGGGTCAGCAGGACGGCGTACTTGTACGTCGCCGTGTAGCGCCCCTCGTCGAGCAGCTCGAGGATTTTCTCGGCGAAGGCGATCGCGCTCACGGCCGGTCCCAGTAGCGGGCGCGAGAGGGGATGATCCACCGGACACCGCCGCGCGGGTCCTCGCTGTCGCCGACGTAGCGGGGGATGACGTGCAGGTGCGCGTGGGGGACGGTCTGGCCGGCGGCCCCGCCGACGTTGACGCCGAGGTTGTACCCGTCGGGCCGGCGGGCGCGGGCGAGCACGGCCACGATCTCGGCCAGGAGCCCGAGGATCGCGGTCTGCTCTGCCGCCGTCAGGGCCAGGAAGTCCGGCTCGTGGCGGCGCGGAACCACCAGGGTGTGCCCGTCGGTCAGCGGGAAGCCGTCGGGGAACGCGGCGGCGAGGTCGTTGGCGGCGACGAGGTCACCGGCCGCGATCCGCGCGCAGAACGGGCAGGGCGCCGCCACGCCGCCGGATTGTCGGCCGCGGCGGGCCGACGTGTCAACGGCCCGCGCCCGGCGCGCGCCCGCCGCCCGCGCTTGACAGCGGCCTCCGGCGGCGATACCAAGTGCGGCCACACCCTCGTCACGCGCCAAGCGGGCGGGGCGTGCCCGTCACGCGCGCAGGATGCCCGGGGTTCCCGGCCAGGGGAGGTGAGAGATCGGCTGAACGGCAGGCCCGTCCGAACCGGTCGGCTTCGTCCGGGAGGATGCCATGGAATTCAATGTGTTCGAGTACTTCAAGGGCTACCGGCGCGAGTCCCGGGGCCCGATGACCCCCGAGGCCCAGGGCTCGTCCTTCTTCCTCAGCGGTCATCTGGGCGAGCGGCTCGTCCCCCACGTCGATCACTACGCCGCTCGCGCCGGCATGTCGCGGCGCAACTTCCTCGGCACGGCCTCCGGCTTCGCCGCGGTCATGCTCGCCGTCAACAAGGTGACGGGCATGGGCTTCTTCGACGTGGCGGAGGTCGAGGCCTACGACAAGGCGGCGGCCCAGGAGATCAGGATCACCCGCAAGCCGGGCGCCGACTTCATCGTGGACGCCCACACCCACATCTGCACCCGCAAGGACGGCTACATCCCGGGCGTGAACACCACCGAGCGCGGGATGTGGTTCGTGCAGCTCCTCGACGACCTGGGCAAGTCCATGGGGCTGGCCAACGGCATCAAGGACATGACGGTCGAGAACTTCGGCAAGCTGATCCTGGAGGGCAGCGACACCAGCGTCGCCATCTTCAACCCCTTCGGGTTCCGGGAGGACTATGGCGGCAAGGACATGATCCCCATCGAGGAGCAGGCGGAGATCAAGCGGCGGTGGCCGGAGCGCACCGTCATGCTGGGCGGCGGCCTGACCCCCAACCAGGGACGCAGCGAGACGCTGGAGCGGCTGCAGATGTTCGTGGAGCAGTACAAGATCTCGGGGCTGAAGCTCTACACGTTCGACTCCACGCCCAGGCGCGGCTGGTGGTTCGACGACCAGAAGCTCGCCTACCCGATATGGGAGCGGGCCCGCAAGCTGGGCCTCCGGAACATCGGCTGCCACAAGGGCATCCCGTTCGGGCAGTTCATGGCCCGCTACGCCCATCCCGAGGACCTCGATGCCGCCTGCGACGACTTCCCGGACCTGAACTTCATCGCCTACCACGCGGCCTGGCCCTACCACGGCGAGCTGGCCGCGCTGAAGGGCTTCAAGCCCCAGCGCAAGAACCTCTACGCCGAGATCGGCTCGACCTTCGCCGCCACCGTGACCAGCCGGCCGCTGGAGTGCGCCCACGTGCTGGGCACGCTGCTGCGCGACCTGGGGCCGGACCACGTCATGTGGGGCACCGACTCGACCCTGTGGGGCAACCCCCAGTGGCAGATCGAGGCGTTCCGGAAGTTCCGCATCCCCGACCAGCTGGTGGAGGGCCACGGCTACCCGCAGCTGACCGACGAGGTGAAGGCCAAGGTGTTCGGGCTCAACGCCGCCCGCATCTGGAACCTCAAGAGCACGGCCAGCCTGCCGCCGCCGGCCCGGCCGGCGACCG
>JBBIIW010000259.1:0-4859 GCA_037446305.1 Candidatus Rokuibacteriota bacterium | reverse complement strand
GCCTCGAGACGGTGGCCGCCGCCGAGGCGGCCGCGCCGGCGGGCCGGGCGGCGGACGTCGCGGCATGATCCGGCCGCTCGGCCCCGAGGAGCTGCGCGCGGTCTGCGACCCGGCCACCCTGCCCTTCCGCTCGACGGAGGAGCTGGCGCCGCTGGACACGATGATCGGGCAGGAGCGGGCGCTGTCGGCGACCGTGTTCGGCATCGGCATGCGCCACGCCGGCTACAACCTGTTCGTGCTCGGCCCGCCGGCCACCGGGAAGACGACGGCCATGCGCGACCTGCTGGCCCGGGCCGCCGAGACGGAGCCGGCCGCCAGCGACTGGTGCTACGTCCACAACTTCGACGACGCCTACCGGCCCACGGCGCTCGAGCTGCCGGCCGGCCGCGGGCGCGAGCTCCGGGAGGAGATGGCCCGGTTCGTCGAGGAGTGCAAGAGCCGCCTGCCCCGGGCCTTCGAGAGCGAGGAGTTCGAGCGCCGGAAGAACGAGATCCTGGAGGAGCTCAGCCGGACCCAGGAGACCGAGATGCGCCGCCTGGAGGAGGCGGCCCGGGCCGAGGGCTTCGTGCTGGTGCGCCAGCCCGCCGGCCTGGCCGTGGCGCCGGCGCCGTTCGGCAAGGCGCTGACCCGCGAGCAGTTCGAGGAGCTGCCCGGCGACGTGCGCGAGCGGCTGTCGGCCGCCGCGGCCGCCTTCGAGGAGCGCCTGGAGGCGACGCTGCGCCAGCTCCGCGAGGTGGAGCGGCGCGCCCGCCAGGCCCACGAGAAGCTGGTCAGCGAGGTGACGGCGGCGGCGACCCGGCAGCTCATCCGCGAGCTCCGGGAGCGCTTCGCCGGCCTCGACCGCGTCCAGCGCTACCTGGACGCCGTCGAGGGGGACCTGGTGGCGCACGCCGAGCAGTTCCGGTTGCGCGAGGAGGAGCGGCCGCCGCTGCCCTTCCTGCCGTCGCCCGACGCGTTCCTGGATCGCTACCGGGTGAACCTGCTGGTGGATCGGAGCGGCGCCCGCGGCGCGCCGGTGGTGCTGGAGCCGAACCCGACCCACGGCAACCTGCTGGGGCGCATCGAGCACCGGGTCCACTTCGGCGCCCTGGTGACCGACTTCACGCTCATCAGGCCGGGGGCGCTGCACGAGGCCAACGGCGGCTACCTGATCCTGGAGGCCAAGGACGTCCTGCGCAACTTCCTGGCCTGGGACGCGCTCAAGAAGGCCCTGCTCGGCCGCCACCTGCGCATCCAGGAGCCGCTGGAGGAGCTGCGGCTGGTGACGGCGGCCACCCTGGCGCCCGAGCCCATCCCGCTCTCGGTGAAGGTGATCCTCATCGGCAGCCCGCTCCTCTACTACCTCCTCTCCATGCTGGACGAGGACTTCCGGGAGCTGTTCAAGGTCAAGGTGGACTTCGACGACTCGCTGCCCCGCACGCCGGAGGTCGAGCAGCTCTTCGCCCGCTTCGTGGCCCGGACCTGCCGGGAGGAGGGGCTGCGCCACGTCGCCGCCGACGGCGTGGCGCGGCTCATCGAGGAGAGCGCGCGCCGGGTGGCCCACCAGCAGCGCCTGAGCAGCCGGCTGGGCGAGCTGCGGGATCTGGTCCGGGAGGCGGCCTTCTACGCGGGACGGGCCGGCCGGGCCCTGGTCAGCGCCGCCGACGTCGACGCGGCCATCAGCCAGCAGGTGCACCGGGCCAACCTGCTCGAGGAGCGGACGCGGCGGGCGATCGCCGAGGGCGCGCTGCTCATCGCCACCGAGGGCGAGGCGGTCGGCCAGGTGAACGGCATCTCGGTGGTCGCCCTGGGCGATCACGCCTTCGGCCGGCCGTCCCGCATCACCGCCCGCACCTACGCCGGCGAGCCCGGCGTGGTGGACATCGAGCGGGAGGCCCGGCTCGGCGGCCCCGTGCACGCCAAGGGGGTCATGATCCTCACGGGGTTCCTGGCCGGCCGCTACGCGCGCGAGCACCCGCTGGCGCTGTCGGCCTCCCTCGCCTTCGAGCAGCACTACGAGGAGATCGAGGGCGACAGCGCCTCGTCGGCCGAGCTGTACGCGCTGCTGTCGGCCCTCAGCGGCATCCCGCTCAGCCAGGCGCTGGCGGTCACCGGGTCGGTGAACCAGCACGGCGAGATCCAGCCCGTGGGCGCCATCAACGAGAAGATCGAGGGGTTCTTCGACGTCTGCCGGGAGCGGGGGCTGACCGGGCGCCAGGGGGTCCTGATCCCGGCGGCCAACGCCCGCCACCTGATGCTGCGGGCCGACGTCGTGCAGGCGGTCCGCGAGGGGCGCTTCCGCGTCATCGCGGTCACCACCGTGGACGAGGGCCTGGAGGTCCTGACGGGGCGGCCGGCCGGCAGCCGGGGCGCCGACGGCCGGTTCCCCGAGGGCAGCGTCAACGCGGCCGTCGAGCAGGCGCTGGCCCAGAACGTGGCTCGCCTGCGGCAGCTCCGCACCGACGGGCTCGTGCCGGTGTCGGCCGGCGCGACGGAGGAGAAGCGGTCATGATGCGACACGATCCGATCGATCCGGGCCGCGCCCCGGGCGGGGGCAGGTGGCCCCAGCGAAGCCTGCGCGTGCGCGACCGCATGACGCGGCCGGTGATCGCCATCCGCCAGGACGCCACGGCGGAGGCGGCCTGGAAGCTGATGAAGACGAAGGGGGTGCGCCACCTGCCGGTGCTGGACGCCCGGGACCGCCTGGTGGGCATGGTCACCGACCGCGACCTGCGCCAGCTCATCCTCGATCCCCGGCTGGCCGGCACCTCGAAGGCCGCCGCCACGCTGACGGGCGTCCCGGTGGAGCGGGTGATGACCGTGGGCGTGATCAGCGTGGGGCCGGAGGCGGACCTCCACGAGGCGGCCTGCCTCATGCACGAGAAGAAGATCGGCGCCCTGCCCGTGGTCGAGGACGGCCGCGTCATCGGCATGCTGACCGAGTGGGACCTGCTGGGCGCCCTGGTGGAGATGCTGGGCGAGGAGGCCATCCCGCGGAGCCTGCGGTGGACGATGGCGCTCCGGCGCGCCGCGGGGCAGTGAGCCATGACCACCTGGCACGCGTTCCCCGACCGCGCGGCCGCCGGCCGCGCCCTGGCCGAGCGCCTGGCCCCGCTGATCGCCGGACCGGCCGTCGTCGCGCCCATCCCGCGCGGCGGGGTGGCCGTGGCCCTGCCCATCGCGGAGCGCCTGCGGGCGCCGATGGCGGTAATCTATGCCCGCAAGCTCTCGGCGCCCCTGGCCCCCGAGCTGGCGTTCGGCGCCCTGGACGAGGACGGGCAGATGATCACGAATCCGGAGACCGTGGCCATGCTGGGGTTGACGCCGGCCGACGTGGAGAGCGCCCGGACGCGGGTCATGGCCGAGATCCGCCGGCGGATGGCCCTCTACCGGGTCCCGCCCCTGGCCGACTTCCTGCCCGGCCGCGCCGTCATCCTGGTGGACGACGGCCTGGCCACCGGCCTCACCATGCAGGCGGCGCTGGCCTACGCCCGGCGCCACCACGCCACCGACGTGACGGTGGCGGTGCCCTGCGCCTCCACCCAGGCCGCCGAGCGGTTCGAGCGGCTGGCCGACCGCTTCGTGAGCCTGATCGTGGATCCCGAGTTCATGGCCGTGGGGCAGTACTACCGCGACTTCTCCCCGGTCACCGACGATCAGGTCATCGCGATGCTGGCGGCCGGCCAGGCCCGGGTCGAGGCCCGGCGGTGATCGGCCCCTCGGGCGCCTTCACCTCCGGTCCCCTCACCACCCGGGACGCGGCCCTCTTCACCGACCTCTACGAGCTGACGATGGCCGCCTCCTACTTCCGGGAAGGGATGACCGGCGAGGCCACGTTCAGCCTGTTCGTCCGGCGCCTGCCGCCCGGGCGCTCGTTCCTGGTGGCGGCGGGTCTGGAGGACGTGGTGCGGTTCCTGCTGGACTTCCGGTTCTCGGAGGCCGCCATCGGCTACCTGCGCGGCCTGGGCCAGTTCCCGGAGGACTTCCTGGACGCCCTGGCCGCCCTGCGCTTCACCGGCACCGTGCGCGCGGTGCCGGAGGGCACGCCGGTGTTCGCCGACGAGCCGCTGCTGGAGGTCACGGCGCCGCTCATCGAGGCCCAGCTCGTGGAGGCGGCCGTGATGAACCTCTGCCACCTGCACACGGTGCAGGCCAGCAAGGCGGCGCGCGTCGTGCTGGCCGCCCGCGGCCGCCCGGTCGTCGACTTCGGGCTGCGCCGCACCCACGGCGTGGCCGCCGGGCTCACGGCGGCCCGGGCGGCGTTCATCGCCGGGGCGGCGATGACCAGCAACGTGCTGGCCGCCATGCACTACGGCATCCCGCCGGCGGGGACCATGGCCCACTCCTACGTCCAGGCCTTCCCCCACGAGATCGACGCCTTCCGCGCCTTCGCCCGGACGTTCCCGGCCGGCCCCACGCTGCTCATCGACACCTACGACACCATCGCCGCCGCCCACAAGGCCGTGGTGGTGGCCCGCGAGCTGGCCGCGCGCGGCCAGCGGCTGGCCGGCGTGCGCCTGGACAGCGGGGACATCCCGGCCCTGGCCCGCGAGGTGCGCCGGATCTTCGACGCCGCCGGCCTCCAGGACGTGCGCATCTTCGTCAGCGGCGGCCTGGACGAGGAGATCATCGAGGAGTACCTGGACGCCGGCGCGCCCATCGACGCCTTCGGCGTGGGCACGCGCATGAACGTGTCGGCGGACGCGCCGTACCTGGACATGGCGTACAAGCTCGTCCGGTACGGGGGCCGTAACGTGGCCAAGCTCTCGCCGGGCAAGGCCACCTGGCCGGATGCCAAGCAGGTGTGGCGTCGGCGCGGGCCGCGGGGCGAGGCGCTGGGCGACGTGCTCGGCGTGCGCGACGAGCCGCCCCCGGCCGCC
>JBBIIW010000258.1:0-4864 GCA_037446305.1 Candidatus Rokuibacteriota bacterium | reverse complement strand
CCAGCAGGAACCAGCCGAGCGCGCCCCCACTACGCCTCTCGTTGCTCATGGTGATCTCCCTCCTGCTTCCGGAACCGGTGAAGAAAGACGTCGAGACCGGCCTTGAGGCCGGCCGCGAGGCCGACCAGCTGGCCCGCCCGCGTGAGGCCGGCCACCGCGCCCAGCAGGCGCCCCACGCCGTCCACGGCGTGCTGCGTCCGCTCCGTGAGGTCCGCGATCCGCTGCACCTCGGCCCGCGATTCCCGGCCCAGGTCGCGCAGCTCGCGCACGAGGCCCTGCACCTCGCCCAGCAGCGGCGGCAGCTCGGTCTCCAGGGCGGCCAGCACGCGCTCGGCCCGCTCGGCGGACCGGCGCAGGGCCAGCAGGGTGGGGACCAGGGCGACCGTCACCGCGAGCAGGCAGAAGGCGACCACGGCGGCCAGCCAGGGCTGCATGAGGCGGAAATTATGACATACTTGGACCGACTCCATGTCGCTCGAGGAGCGCTTCCAGGAGCTGGCCCGGCGCCACCGGCAGGCCGAGCTGGCCGGCGGAGAGGAGCGGATCCGCCGGCAGCACAAGCTCGGCAAGAAGACGGCCCGGGAGCGACTGGATCTGCTCCTGGACCCCGGCTCGTTCCTCGAGATCGACAAGTTCGTCGTCCACCAGGGCCGCGACTTCGGCGTGGACCAGGAGCGGTACCTGGGCGACGGCGTCGTGACCGGCTCCGGACGGATCCACGGCCGGCCGGTGTTCGTCTTCGCCCAGGACTTCACCGTCTTCGGCGGCTCCCTGTCCGAGGCCTACGCGCGCAAGATCTGCAAGGTGATGGACCTGGCCATGAAGACCGGGGCGCCCATCATCGGCCTCAACGACTCCGGGGGGGCCCGCATCCAGGAGGGCGTCGTCTCGCTGGCCGGCTACGCCGACATCTTCCTGCGCAACACGCTGGCCTCGGGGGTGGTGCCGCAGATCTCCGCCATCATGGGCCCGTGCGCCGGCGGCGCCGTCTACTCGCCGGCCATCACCGACTTCGTGTTCATGGTGAAGAACACCTCGTACATGTTCGTCACCGGACCGGACGTGATCCGCGCCGTCACCCACGAGACGGTCACGGCCGAGGAGCTGGGCGGCGCCCAGACCCACGGCAGCACGTCGGGCGTGGCCCACTTCGCCGCCGACAGCGAGGAGGAGTGCCTGGCCCTGATCCGGGAGCTGCTGGGGTTCCTCCCCCAGAACAACCTGGAGGACCCGCCCGTCCGGCCCACGACCGACCCGCCGGACCGGCGCGACGAGTCGCTGCAGACGGTCGTGCCCGAGCAGCCCAACAAGCCCTACGACATGAAGGAGATCATCCGGACCGTCCTCGACGACCGGTACTTCTTCGAGGTCCAGCCCGACTTCGCGCCCAACCTGGTCATCGGCTTCGGCCGGCTGGCCGGCCGGCCGGTCGGCATCGTGGCCAACCAGCCCGCGCACCTGGCCGGCTGCCTGGACATCAACGCCTCGGTCAAGGGCGCCCGCTTCGTGCGCTTCTGCGACTGCTTCAACATCCCGCTGGTGACCTTCGAGGACGTGCCCGGCTTCCTGCCCGGCACCGGCCAGGAGTACGGCGGGATCATCCGGCACGGCGCCAAGCTCCTCTACGCCTTCTGCGAGGCCACGGTGCCCAAGCTCACCGTCATCACCCGCAAGGCCTACGGGGGCGCCTACTGCGTGATGTCCTCCAAGCACATCCGGGGCGACGCCAACTTCGCCTACCCGACGGCCGAGATCGCCGTCATGGGGCCCGAGGGCGCCGTCAACATCCTGTACCGGCGGGACCTGGAGCAGGCGGGCGACGCCGCCGCCTTCCGCGAGGCCCGGATCCACGAGTACCGCGAGAAGTTCGCCAATCCCTACGTGGCCGCCGAGCGCGGGTACGTGGACGAGGTGATCCTGCCCCGCGACACCCGGGCCCGGCTCACCGCAGCCCTGGCGCTGCTGGCCACCAAGCGCGACCAGAACCCGCCGAAGAAGCACGGGAACATCCCGCTGTGAGCGAGCGCCGGCCCGAGCGTCCGGGACTCTTCGCCACCTCGTGGGGAGCGCCCCTCAAGCCCGTCTACGGGCCGGCCGACCTGCCGGCCGGCGCCACCGGCGAGCGGCTGGGGGAGCCGGGCGCCTTCCCGTACACCCGGGGCATCCACCCCACCATGTACCGGGGGCGGCTCTGGACCATGCGGCAGTACGCCGGCTTCGGCTCGGCGGCGGAGACCAACAAGCGCTACCGCTACCTGCTCGAGCACGGCCAGACCGGGCTCAGCGTGGCCTTCGACCTGCCGACCCAGATGGGCTACGACCCCGACGCCCCGATCGCCGCCGGCGAGGTGGGCAAGGTGGGCGTCTCGATCGCCAGCCTCGAGGACATGAGCGACCTGTTCGAGGGCATCCCCCTCGACCGCGTCTCCACCTCGATGACGATCAACGCGACGGCGGCCATCCTCCTGGCCCTCTACGTCGCGGTGGCCCGCCGCCAGGGGGTGGCGCCGGAGCGGCTGTCGGGGACGGTCCAGAACGACATCCTCAAGGAGTACATCGCCCGCGGGACGTACATCTTCCCGCCCGGCCCCTCGATGCGCCTGGTCACCGACGTCTTCGCCTGGTGCCGGGAGCGGGTGCCGCGCTGGAACACCATCTCGATCTCCGGCTATCACATGCGGGAGGCCGGGTGCACCGCCGTCCAGGAGGTCGCCTTCACGCTGGCCAACGCCGTGGCCTACGTGGAGGCCGCCCGCGGGGCCGGCCTGGCCGTGGACGACTTCGCGCCCCAGCTGTCCTTCTTCTTCAACGCCCACAACAACCTGCTGGAAGAGGTGGCGAAGTTCCGGGCCGCCCGGCGCCTGTGGGCCCGCATCATGCGCGACCGCTTCGCGGCCCGCGACCCGCGCTCGCTGATGCTCCGCTTCCACGCCCAGACCGCCGGCAGCACGCTGACCGCCCAGCAGCCCGAGAACAACATCGTCCGGGTGGCCGTGCAGGCCCTGGCCGCGGTGCTGGGGGGCTGCCAGTCCCTGCACACGAACTCCATGGACGAGGCGCTGGCCCTGCCCAGCGAGCGGGCGGTGCGGATCGCGCTCCGCACCCAGCAGATCCTGGCCCACGAGTCCGGCGTCGCCGACACCGTCGACCCCCTGGGGGGATCGTTCGTGGTCGAGCGGCTGACGGCCGACCTCGAGGAGGAGGCCGAGGCGTACATCCGGAAGATCGACGACCTGGGCGGGGCGGTGGCCGCCATCGGGTTCATGCAGCGGGAGATCCAGGACGCCGCCTACCGCTGGCAGCGGGAGGTGGAGGAGCGGTCCCGGATCGTGGTGGGCGTCAACGAGTTCGTCAGCGAGGAGGCTCCGCCGGCCGACCTCTTCCAGGTCGATCCCGGCGTGGCCGATGCCCTGCGCGAGCGCCTGGCTCGCCTGCGTGCCGGGCGCGACCGCGACCGGGCGGCCCGGGCGCTCGACAGCCTGGAGGGGGCCGCCCGCGGCCGGGACAACCTGATGCCCCGGCTGGTCGAGGCGGTCGAGGCCGGCGTCACCCTGGGAGAGATCTGCGACCGCCTCCGGGCCGTGTTCGGGGTCTACCAGCCCTCGGTGACCATCTGAGCCCGTCCCGACCCCGCCTCCGCGTCCTCGCCCTGGCCGTCCTGATCCTGGTCTCGGCGGTCCCGGCCGCCAGGGCCGGCGTCGCCGACCGGGTCGCGGCCACCTTCGCCCTCATGGCCGACGACTTCATCGCCGCCGCCCAGCCGGTGGAGGGGATCGTCGCCGCCGTGGAGGGCGATGTCCTGTACCTCGACCTGGGGCAGCAGGCGGGCGCGCGTGTCGGGCAGGAGCTGGTGGTCTTCCGGAAGGGCGAGCCCTTCGTCCACCCCGTCACGCGCAAGCCCCTCGGACGCTACGAGGACGTCCTGGGCTACGCGCAGATCCGGCGCGTGGAAGCGCGCTTCTCGGAGGCCCTCTTCATCCCGCTGGCCGACCGGCCGCGGCCCCGGCCCGAGGACGGGGTCCGGATCACCCGGGCGCGCATCCGTGTGGCCATCACCCCGCTGCTGGACCTGACCGGCTCCAACGCCGACATGCGCCGCGTCCCCTACCTGATCGCCAGCGTCCTGGAGCGCTCCCGGCGGTTCCTGGTGGCCGACCCCCTGGCCGTAACCGACCTCTTCGCCACGGGGGAGGTGCGGGTGCACGAGGTGCTGGGCGAGCCCGAGCGGGCCACCCGGGCGGCGCGGCGGCTGGAGGTCAGCGGCTGGCTCGTCCCCGTCCTGCTGGAGCGGGGCGGGGTCACCTACCTCGACGTCACCTGGATCTCCGGGATCACCGGCACCGCCCTGTTCTCCCGCCGGCAGGCCATCGTGGCCAGCGCCCCCGGCGAGGAGCAGCGGTTCCCCTGGGAGCCCCGGCCCGAGGACTGACCCTCCTGTGCTATGGTAGGCGCCGATGACGCGGCGCCCGGGCCTGGTCCCGCTGCTCCTGCCCGCCCTGCTGCTCGGCGCGTGCAGCACGATGAGGAACGTGGTCGGCATCGTCTCGCCCGGAGAGCCGACCACCCTCAAGTACGCCGAGGCGCGGTGGCTCCTCATCAAGAACCCGCGCTACGGCAGCGTGCCCAGCGAGCCGCAGTACATCTGGGTCGAGGAGGACAAGGTCCCCACCACGCTCACCACGCTGCTGCGGGGTGAGCGGGCGATCATCGCCCCGCCCGAGATCGTGGCCAAGTACGGGCCGCCCCCCGGCGGGGGCAAGATCAGCCCCCGGCAGCGCGTGCCCTATCACGTCGCCGACGGCGCCTCGACGCCCGCCCCCCGGCCGGCGACCCCGCCCCCGGCGACCGACGGCGCAGCGCCGGC
>JBBIIW010000257.1:0-4878 GCA_037446305.1 Candidatus Rokuibacteriota bacterium | reverse complement strand
GGGCGGCGGCGAGGAGCGGCAGGTCCAGCACGTCGGTCAGGTAGAGCACCAGGAAGGCCATCCAGACGGTCTGGACGGCGGCGAACATGAGCGTGGCGATGGCCACCATCCAGAGGTCGCGGGTGAGGAGCACCGCGCGCACCGCATGGCGGGCGCCGGGCGCCGGCGGGGGCAGGTCGGGCGGGTCGCGGTAGAGGACCATCGAGGCGGCGGCGGTCGCCACCAGGCCGAGCGCGGCGATCACCACCGCGCCCCGCCAGCCCACGCTCAGCGCCAGCGCGGGCAGGAGGGCCGCGCCCAGCGCGCCGCCGAACGGCAGGCCCACCTGCTTGAGTCCCACGGCGGTCGCCCGCTGGGAGAGGGGGAACCAGGCCATGACCGCCTTGGTGGAGGTCGGGTTCAGCATCCCGTAGCCGAAGCCGGCCAGGATCAGCAGCACGATCAGGACCGGATACGAGCCGGAGGCGCTCACGGCCAGCAGGCCGCCGGCGATGACCACCTGGCCGAGCACGAGCGTGCGGGCGATGCCCCACTGGTCGGCCATGGTCCCCGCCGGCAGCGACATGAGGATGGGGCCGATGTAGTAGGCCGAGAGGAAGGAGCCGGCCTGGGTCAGCGTCAGCCCGAGGTCGTCGCGGATCAGCGCGGCCACGGCCGGGATGCCCAGCGGGCCGATGTTGGCGACGGTCTGGGCCGCCAGGATGAGGCCCAGGATCGTGACGCGGCTTCTCACGCCGGCCGGCGGGCCAGCCACGCCTCGACGGCCCGGAGGTCCTCCTCGGTGTCCACGCCGATCGTCGGCTCCGCGGTCTCGACGACGACGACGGCGATGCCGTGCTCCAGGAAGCGGAGCTGCTCCAGACGCTCGACCTGCTCGAGCGGGGAGGGCGGCAGGCGGTGGAAGGTCTCCAGGGCCTGGCGCCGGTAGGCGTAGAGGCCCACGTGCTTGAAGCGGGGGGCCCCGCGGCCGTCCCGGTCGTAGGGGATGGCGTGGCGCGAGAAGTAGAGCGCGCGCCCGTCGGGGGCGCACACGACCTTGACCGCGTTCGGGCTGGCCGCCTCCTCGGGGGTGGCCCGGATCTTCAGCGTGGTGACCTGGGTGGCGGCCGCCTGCCGGAAGGGCGCCACCAGCGCCGCGATGTGGCCGGGCGTGACGAGGGGCTCGTCGCCCTGGATGTTGACGTAGACGTCCGCGGCCCGTCCCTGGGCCACTTCCCACACGCGGTCGGTCCCGGACGGATGCTCGGCCGCCGTGCGCACGGCCGGGATGCCCAGCCGCCGGCAGGCCTCCAGGACCTCGTCAGCGTCGGTGGCCACGACGACGTCGCGCAGCTCGGGCGCCTGCCGGGCGCGCTCCCAGACGTGCCACAGCATCGGCCGGCCGGCGATCTCGCGCAGGACCTTGCGGGGCAGCCGCGTGGAGGCCAGGCGGGCGGGAATGACGCCCAGGACGTCGAGGGCGGGCCCCGGCCCGCTCACGGAGCGTCCGGGCCCACCCGCTCCGTCTTCACGGCGTCCCGGACCGCACGGGCGGCGTCGAGCAGGAGGCGCTGGTCGTTCAGCATGCCGACCAGCGTCCAGCCCTCGCCGATCCGGCGGTTCACGGTCTCGGTGGTCGCGCAGTGGATGCCGGCCGCGACGCCCTGACGCCGGGCGGCGGCCAGCACCGCCTGCATCGCCTCCTCGAACTCCCGGTGGGGCGGCTCCAGCGAGGGCGGCAGGCCGCAGGAGGCGCACCAGTCGTTGGGCCCCACGTAGCAGGCGTCCACTCCCGGGACGCCGAGGATGGCGTCGATGTTCTCGACCGCCTCGACGTGCTCGATCTGGACGATGACCAGGATCTCGTCGTTGGCGCGGGCGAAGTACGTCCGGGGATCGGTCTTGAAGGAGAGCGGGAAGCGGCCGGCGCCCAGGCTGCGCACGCCGGCCGGCGGGTACTTGCAGGCCGCCACCAGCCGCTCGGCCTCCTGGCGGGTGCGCACGTTGGGGGCCAGGATGCCCCAGGCCCCGGCATCGAGGACCCGCTTGACGTTCTCCTCGGCGAGCGCGTGGACGCGGGCCAGGGGCGCCACCGGGTAGCGCGTGATGCAGGCGAACATGGTGGCCAGCGGCGCCAGGTCGATGGGGCCGTGCTCGGTGTCCACCAGGAGCCAGTCGAAGCCGATCGACGCCATCAGCTCGGCCACCAGGGGATCGCCGACGTTGAGGAGGGTGCCGAACTGGGGGCGGCCCGCCCGGAGCGCGCGCTTGACGTGGTTGGTGAGCATGCCGGCCCATGATACATCGCGAACGCGGCGGGGCCGTCCCGGGTCGTACTATGATGGGCGCGGAGGGTGGCCATGAAGCTCCTGGACGGCAAGACCGGCATCGTGTTCGGGGTGGCCAACAAGCGGTCCATCGCCTGGGCCATCGCCCAGGCGCTGGCGGGGGCCGGCATGCGGCTGGCCTTCACCTACCAGGGCGAGCGGCTCCGGGACAACGTCGCCGAGCTGGCCGACACGATCCCCGGCTCGCTCCTCTACCCGTGCGACGTCACCTCCGACGCGGAGATCGACGCCGTCTTCACCGAGCTGGGCCGGCAGTTCCCCGCGCTCGACACGCTCGTGCACTCGGTGGCCTTCGCGCCCAGGGCCGACCTGGACGGGACGTTCGTGGAGACCTCGCGGGAGGGCTTCCGCGTGGCCCACGACGTGTCCGCCTACTCGCTGATCGCCCTCACGCGCGCCGCCCTGCCGCTGCTGGAGAAGTCGAGCCACCCCTCCGTGCTGGCCATGACCTACTTCGGCGCCGAGAAGGTGACGATCACCTACAAGGTCATGGCGGCGGCCAAGGCCTCCCTGGAGACGTCCGTGCGCTACCTGGCCGCCGAGCTGGGGGCCCGGGGCATCCGCGTCAACGCCATCTCGGCCGGCCCGATCAACACGCTGGCCGCCCGCGGCGTCCGCAACTTCACCGAGATGCTGCGCATGCACGCCGAGAAGGCGCCGCTGCGCCGCAACGTCGAGGTGCGCGAGGTCGCCGACGCCGCCCTGTTCCTGGCCTCGCCCATGGCCTCCGGCATCACCGGCGAGGTCCTGCACGTGGACTGCGGCTACCACATCATGGGCGCCTGACCGTGCCGGCCGACGCCGGGCGTCCGAGCGAGCCCATCCGGGCGCCGCGCGGCGCCGAGCGCTCCTGCCGCGGCTGGGGGCAGGAGGCGGCGCTCCGGATGCTGATGAACAACCTCGACCCCGATGTCGCCGAGCGCTGGACGGACCTGGTCGTCTACGGCGGCTCGGGCAAGGCGGCCCGGGACTGGGCGGCCTACCACCGGATCGTCGCCACCCTGCGGCGGCTGGGCGACGACGAGACGCTGCTCGTCCAGTCCGGCAAGCCGGTCGGCGTCTTCCGCACGCACCCCGACGCGCCGCGCGTGCTCATCGCCAACGCCCTGCTGGTGCCCGCCTGGGGCGACTGGGAGCACTTCCGCCGCTACGAGGCCCTGGGGCTGACGATGTACGGGCAGATGACGGCCGGCTCGTGGATCTACATCGGCACCCAGGGCATCCTGCAGGGCACCTACGAGACCTTCGGGGCCTGCGCGCGCAAGCACTTCGGCGGCAGCCTGGCCGGGCGCCTGGTGCTCACGGCCGGGCTGGGCGGCATGGGCGGCGCCCAGCCGCTGGCCATCACCATGAACGGCGGCGTGGCGATCGTCGTGGAGATCGACCGCGACCGCATCGAGCGCCGCCACCGCCTGGGCTACGTGGACCGGGTGACCGCCTCCGTGGACGAGGCGCTGGGCTGGGCCGAGGCCGCCGCCCGGAAGGCCGAGCCGCTGTCCATCGCGGTCCACGGCAACGCCGCCGAGGTGCACCCCGCGCTGGCCGCGCGCGGGGTCCGGCCCGACGTGGTGACGGACCAGACGGCCGCCCACGACATGCTCAACGGCTACATCCCGGCCGGCCTGAGCGTGGCCGAGGCCGCCGCGCTCCGGCGGCACGACCCCCAGGAGTACCTGCGGCGCGCCTACGAGTCGCTGGCCGTCCACATGCGGGCCATGCTCGAGTTCCAGCGGCAGGGCGCCGTCCTGTTCGACTACGGCAACAACATCCGGGCCGAGGCCGAGCGGGCCGGGGTCCGCGACTTCGCGTACCCGGGGTTCGTGCCCGCCTTCATCCGGCCGCTGTTCTGCGAGGGGCAGGGCCCGTTCCGCTGGGTGGCGCTGTCGGGCGATCCCGCCGACATCCACGCCACCGACCGCGCGCTCATGGAGGCCTTCCGGGACAACGAGCACCTGGTGCGGTGGCTGCGCCTGGCCCACGCGCGCGTGCCCTTCCAGGGACTGCCGGCCCGCATCTGTTGGCTCGGCCACGGGGACCGGGCGCGGGCGGGCCGGATCTTCAACGACCTGGTCGCCTCCGGGCGCGTGAAGGCGCCCCTCGTGATCGGCCGCGACCATCTGGACGCCGGCTCGGTCGCCTCCCCCAACCGGGAGACGGAGTCCATGCGCGACGGCTCGGACGCCATCGCCGACTGGCCCATCCTCAACGCGCTCCTCAACACGGCGGCCGGGGCCACCTGGGTCAGCGTGCATCACGGCGGCGGCGTCGGCATCGGCTACTCGATCCACGCCGGCATGGTCGTGGTGGCCGACGGCACGGCGGACGCGGCGCGGCGCCTGGAGCGCGTCCTGACGACGGACCCGGGCACGGGGATCATGCGGCACGCCGACGCCGGCTACCCGGAGGCCGTCGAGGCCGCCCGCCGCCACCGGCTGGACCTGCCCGGCATCACCACCTGACCGCCGGCCGCCGATGGCCCCGGGCGATCTCGTCGTCACCAACCTGGCCGAGGTCGTCACGTGCGAGCCGGCGCTGGGCGAGGGCCCGCTCG
>JBBIIW010000256.1:0-4909 GCA_037446305.1 Candidatus Rokuibacteriota bacterium | reverse complement strand
AGCCCGAGCCGGCGGCGGGTGTAGCCCACCAGGCCGCCCGCCGCGATCAGTTCGCGCAGGAACGGGGGGAAGGGCACGGCCTGGAAGGTCTGACCGGTGGTGTGGTCGACGATGCGGCCCGCGGCCCGCCCGTCGCTGGCGCAGTGCCGCCGCCTGGTGGTGAAGGTCGGCAGCGGGCTCATCACCGCCGCGGCCACCGGCGCCGACCAGGCACGCATCGATGCGCTGGCCGACGCGATCGTCGCCATCCGGCCGGGGCGGCAGGTCGTGCTGGTCTCCTCCGGGGCCATCGTCACCGGGACGGCGCGGCTGGGGCTGGGACACCGGCCGCAGTCCATCCCCGAGAAGCAGGCCGCGGCGGCGGTCGGGCAGTCGGCGCTCATGTGGCACTACGAGGCGGCCTTCCACCGCCACGGCATCCGCGTGGGGCAGGTCTTGCTCACCGCCCAGGACATCGCCGACCGCGCCCGCTACCTGAACGCCCGCAACACCCTGGCCGCGCTCCTGCGCTTCGGGGTGCTGCCCGTCGTCAACGAGAACGACACGGTCGCCGTCGAGGAGATCAAGGTCGGCGACAACGACACCCTCAGCGCCCTGGTGGCCTCGCTGATCGAGGCCGATCTGCTGGTCATTTTGTCCGACGTGGAGGGCCTCTACACGGCCGATCCCCGCCGGGACGCCGCGGCGCGGAAGCTGGACGTCGTCGAGGCGGTCACCGACGAGATCACCCGTCTGGTCTGGGACCGGGCCGGCGACATCTCGGTCGGCGGCATGGCGACCAAGCTGACCGCCGCCCAGAAGGCGGCCGCGGCCGGGATCCCGATGGTCATCGCCAGCGGCCGCCAGCCCCGCGTGCTGGAGCGCCTGCTGGCCGGCGAGCCGATCGGGACCTACTTCGCGCCGCGGGCGGACCGGCTGACCGCGCGCAAGCAGTGGCTGGCCTTCGCGGTGCCGCCGCAGGGCCGGCTGACCGTGGACGCCGGCGCCTGGCGCGCGCTGACCGAGCAGGGGCGCAGCCTGCTGCCCTCGGGGCTGCTGGCCGTGGACGGCGACTTCACCGCCGGCGAGGTCGTGGCGGTCGTCAACGAGGCGGACGGGCGGGAGTTCGCCCGGGGGCTGGTGAACTTCGATGCCGCCGAGTGCCGGAAGATCCTGGGGGCCAAGACCCAGGAGCTCGAGCAGCGGCTGGGGTACCGGAGCGTGGACGAGGTGATCCACCGGGACAACCTGGTGATCCTCTGATCCGGTAGGATGGAGCCGGGAACCGTGGACATCCGAGCACTGGTGCAGGGCCGGGCCCGGGCCGCCCGCGAGGCGGCGGCGGCGCTGGCGCTGGCGCCCACCCGCCTCAAGAACGAGGCGCTGCTGGCGATGGCCAGGGGGCTGGAGGAGAAGATGCCGGCCCTGCTGGAGGCCAACCGCGCCGACGTGGAGCGGGCGAGGGCCGAGGGCGCCCGGGCGGCGTTCGTGGACCGCCTGACGCTGACCGAGGCCCGCATCGGGGAGATGGCGGCGGGGCTGCGCCAGATCGCCGCGCTGCCCGATCCGGTGGGGACGGTCGTGGAGGCCTGGCGCCGCCCCAATGGCCTCGAGATCGCGCGGGTGCGGGTGCCCCTGGGCGTGATCGGCTTCATCTACGAGTCCCGCCCCAACGTCACCGCCGACGCGGCCGGGCTCTGCGTGAAGTCGGGCAACGCCGTCCTGCTGCGGGGCGGCCGGGAGGCGCTGGAGTCCAACGCCGTGATCGCCGCCGTGCTGGCCCGGGCGCTCGAGAAGGCCGGCGGGCCCGCCGGCGCCATCCAGTTCATCGACACGCCCGACCGGGCGGCGGTCGCCGTGCTGCTGGAGCTGGCCGACCTGGTGGACCTGATCATCCCGCGCGGCGGCGAGGAGTTCGTGCGGTGGGTCGGGGAGCACTCGCGGGTGCCGGTCCTCAAGCACGACCGCGGCCTGGTCCACATCTACCTGGATGCCGACGCCGATGCCGACATGGCCCGCGCCATCGTGCTGAACGCCAAGGTGCAGCGGCCGAGCGTCTGCAACGCGGTGGAAACCCTGCTCGTCCACCGCGACGCCGCGCCCCGGCTGCTGCCCGGGCTGGCCGAGCGCCTGGGCGCGGCCGGCGTCGAGCTGCGCGGCTGCCCCCGCACGGTGGCGCTGGTGCCGCAGGCCCGGCCGGCCACGGCACGGGACTGGGACGAGGAGTACCTGGACCTGATCCTGGCCATCCGGGTCGTGGACGACCTCGATCAGGCCATCGCGCACATCCGGCGGCACGGCTCGGGGCTGGCCGAGGCCATCGTGACCAACACGCTGAGCCACGCCCGGCGGTTCACCCGCGAGGTGGACGCGGCCGCCGTGCTCGTCAACGCCTCGCCGCGCTTCGTGGACGGCGGGCAGTTCGGCATGGGGGCCGAGATGGGCATCTCCACCTCGCGCCTGCACGCCCGGGGGCCGGTCGGGCTGCAGGAGCTGACGACCGTCAAGTTCGTCGTCACCGGCGACGGCCAGGTGCGGGAGTAGCGTGGCGCGCCTGGGCGTCTTCGGCGGCTCCTTCAACCCCATCCACTACGGGCACCTGCTGATGGCCGACGAGGTGCTCGAGCAGCTGGCGCTCGACCGCGTGCTGTTCGTGCCCGCGGCCCAGCCGCCCCACAAGCCGGCCTCGGCCCTGGCGCCGGCGGCCGATCGCTACGCCATGGTGAGCCTGGCCACCGCCGGCCACCCCCGGTTCGAGGTCAGCGACCTGGAGCTGACCCGGCCCGGCCCCTCGTACACCGTGGACACGCTGCAGGCGCTGGCCGGCCGCGGCGACACCCTCTTCCTGATCCTCGGCTCCGAGACCTACCTGGATCTGCTGTCCTGGCGATCGCCCCGGCGGGTGGCCGAGCTGGCCCGGCTGGTGATCGTGCCGCGGGCGGGCAGCGCCTTCGATCCCGAGAGCGCCGCGGCCCGGAAAGTGCTGCGGGAGATCGGGGCCGAGCGGATCGTCACCGTCGAGGGCCCGACGGTCCCGGATCGTGCCGTCCTCCTGGTCCACGCCACCTCGCTGCCCCTGTCATCGTCCGAGCTGCGTCGCCGCGCCCGGGAGGGCCGCTCGCTGGCGTTCCGGCTCCCGGAGGCGCTCGTGGCCTACATCCGCGCCCGCCGGCTGTACCAGGACGTGTGAGCGGCCGCCTGGGCGCCGAGCTGAAGGTCCGCCTGGCCGCCCGGGCGGCGCTGGACAGGAAGGCGGTGGACCTGGTGGTCCTCGACGTGCGGCGGGTGTCGAGCGTCACCGATTACTTCCTGGTCTGCAACGGCAAGTCCACCACGCACGTGGACACCATCGCCGACGCCATCCGGGCCGCGCTCAAGGAGCACGGCGTGCGGCCCCTGCATGCGGAGGGCGTCGCCGACAGCGGCTGGATCCTCCTCGACTACGGCGACGCGCTGGTGCACGTCTTCCTGGAAGAGACGCGCGCGTACTACGCGCTGGAGCGCCTGTGGGGCGACGCGCCGGCGCTCGTCCTCGAGCGCTGACCTCCCGGAGTTGCACGCCCTCCTGGTTGGTGCTAGCGTAACCGAACGCGGTTGACGCACGGAGATCAGGCACGGAGGTCCTGATGAGAAAAGATCGGCTGGCGTACTTCAAAAAGCGCCTGCTCGAGAAGCAGCATCAGCTGGTCCAGGAAGTCGGTCGGACCGCGCTGTACGGCAAGGATCAGGAGGACGACTCCATCAAGGATCTGGGCGACCAGGCGAACACCGCCTATACCCGGGAGTTCTTCTTCGAGCTGGGCAACGGCGACCGGCGCCTGCTCCGGGAAGTCATGACCGCGCTCCGCAAGATCGAGGACGGCTCGTTCGGGACCTGCGAGCGCTGCAGCGAGCCGATCGCCGAGAAGCGGCTCGACGCCCTGCCGTTCGCCCGCTACTGCATCAACTGCCAGCGGCTGGCGGAGGAAGAGGAGCGGATGGCCACGGGGTGAGTCCACCCCTGGCCCCCTCCACCACCGCGGCCGTTCGCCCGTGGCCTCGCTGATCGCCGCCCTGGGGGCTGTGGCCTCCGTCGGCCGCCTGGTCGGCCGGGCGATCGGCGCCCTGCCCCTGGCCCCCGCCGCCGATCCCGAGACCTCGGCCCTCGTCCGTCGTGCCGACGAGGCCCGGCGCGGCGGGCGGCTGGACGCGGCGCGAGACCTGTACCGCCAGGCCCTGGCCCGGCAGCGCCACGATGTGCCGGCCCTTCAGGGATTGCGGGATCTGGCCGTCGAGCAGGGCGACTGGGCCGAGGCGCTCGAGGTCCAGGAGCGGCTGGCGGGCGCCGTGGCCGGGCCCGGGCGGGCGGCCGAGACGGCCTGGCTGGCGATCCTGCACTACGAGGTCGGCCGGCTCGACGCGGCCGGCGGGCGCCATGCCGCGGCGGCCGGCCACTTCCGGAGCGCGCTGCGCGCGGATCCCGGCTTCGTCCCCGCCGCCATCGCGCTCGGGGACAGCCAGGAGGCGGCCGGCGACCGCCGCGAGGCGGTGCGGACCTGGGAGCGGGCGGCCGAGCAGCACCCGGTCCTGCCGCTGCTGGCGCGCCTGGAGCGGGTGTACCGCCAGGACGGCCGGCCGAGCCGCATGATCGCCCTCTACCGGACGGCCGTCGAGCGGGCGCCCGACGACCTGGCGCTGGCCGTGGCCCTCGGCCGCGTCTACTTCGAGCTCGAGATGCTCGACGAGGCGGCCGATCAGTTCGAGAAGGTCGAGGTGCGGGCGCCCGAGGTGCCGGTCGTGCACGCGTTCCTCGGCGCCGTGTTCGAGCGGCGCGGCGAGACCCGCGAGGCCTTCGAGGAGTACCGGCGCGCGCTGCGCCTGGCCGACGCCTTCCAGTGGCCGCACCGCTGCCAGGCCTGCGGCGCGCCGGCGGCCGTCTGGCAGGACCGCT
>JBBIIW010000255.1:0-4911 GCA_037446305.1 Candidatus Rokuibacteriota bacterium | reverse complement strand
CGGCCGGGGAGTCGGTGGCCGCGCGGGCAGCCGCCTACGGCATCCCCGGCGTCCGCGTGGACGGCAACGACGTCCTGGCGGTGCACGAGGCGGTCCAGACGGCCGTCGAGCGCGCGCGGGCCGGCGGCGGCCCCTCGCTGGTGGAGGCCGTGACCTACCGGTGGGGCGGCCACAGCATGCGGGCCAACCTGCCCCAGTACCGGACGGAGGCCGAGGAGCGCGAGTGGTTCGCCCGCGACCCCATCGGCCGCCTGGAGCAGCGGCTGCTGGACGGCGGCCTGACCAGCCAGGCCCGCCTCAAGGAGCTGCGCGAGGCCGTGGAGGCCGAGCTGGACGAGGCCGTCCGCTTCGCGCAGGCCAGCCCCGAGCCCAGCGTCGAGCTGATGGAGCGCTCGGTGTACGCGCCGCACGTCGAGGTCGTCGAGCGCCGGCCGTCCGCCCCCGGCTCCCGGGAGATCACCTTCGCCGAGGCCCTGCGGGAGGCCATCCGGCACGAGATGGAGCGCGACGAGCGCGTGTTCGTGATGGGCGAGGACGTGGGACTCATCGGCGGCATCTTCGGCGTCACCCGCGGGCTCAGGGAGATCTTCGGCGAGGCGCGACTGCGCGACACCCCGATCTCGGAGGCCACGTTCTGCGGCATGGGCGTGGGCGCGGCGGTGGCGGGGATGCGCCCGATCGTCGAGGTGCAGATCTGGGACTTCGTGACCCTGATGATGGACCAGATCGTCAACCAGGCGGCGAAGTTCCGCTACATGCTGGGCGGCACCCCGACGGTGCCGCTGGTGATCCGCGGGCCCCAGGGCGGCGGCATCCGGCTGGCCGCGCAGCACTCGCAGAGCCTGGAGGCCTGGTTCATCCACGTGCCCGGCCTGGTGGTGGTCGCGCCCTCGACGCCGTACGACGCCAAGGGGTTGCTGGCCACGGCCATCCGGGACGACAACCCGGTCATCTTCCTCGAGCACAAGGTGCTCTACGCCCAGAAGGGGACGGTGCCCGAGGAGCCCTATGCCATCCCGCTGGGACGGGCCGACGTCAAGCGCGCCGGCACCGACGTGACGGTGGTGGCCACCCAGGTGATGGTGCAGCGGGCGCTGGCGGCCGCCGACGAGCTGGGCAAGGAGGGCATCAGCGTGGAGGTGATCGACCCCCGGACCCTCGTGCCGCTCGACGAGGCGACCATCCTGGCCTCGGTCGAGAAGACGGGGCGGCTGGTCATCGCCCACGAGGCGGTCAAGCGCGGCGGCTTCGGGGCCGAGGTGGCGGCGCTGGTGAGCGAGAAGGCCATCGACTGGCTGGATGCGCCCATCGTGCGCGTGGCGGCCCGCCACGTGCCGATGCCCTACAACGACTCGCTGGAGCGGGCGGCCATCCCCACCCAGCAGGACATCGTCGCCGCCGTCCGCTCGCTGCTCTGAGAGTCCCGCGGGCGATCGCGGAGGGCCATGCATCCGGGGTCAGCCGCCGTCGCCGTGGCCGCGCTCGCCGTCTGGCTCCACCTGGGTGGCGAACCGGCGGCTGACGTCGCCCAGCCGCGCGCCGGGCCGCCCTCGGCGTCCGGCGAGCCGTCCCTCTACGCGCGGCGCCTGGAGCTGTTCAAGGAGCTGCTCCCCTCGCTGCGGCGGGTCCTGGTCCTCGCGGATCCGATCGATCCCGCCGGTCCGGACGTGGTGCGCGCGGTCCGCGCCGTGGCAGCCAGGCTGGGCCTGCACCTGGAGGAGCGCAGGGTGACCAGTCGGGTGGACATCGAGCGGATGTTCGCGACGCTGGCGCCGGGCGAGGTCGAGGCGGTCTACATCGCCTCGCCGCGCCTGGCCGCCAACTTCTCGCTCCTGCTGACCGACCTGGCCACCGAGCGGCGGCTCCCGATCGCCTCGCACGATCCGCGGTGGGCCGAGCACGGCGCGCTCTTCTCGTACGGCGGCTCCCCGCCCGAGCTCGTGATCAACCTCGCCACCGCCCGCGGCCTCGGGCTCCTGGTTCCCCAGGCGCTGCGCCGGCGCGCCAGCACGCTCATCGACCGAGCAGGGCGGCCTTGAGCACCTTGCCGGTCGAGGCCCGCGGCAGGGCGTCGAGGACGGTGATGCGGCGCGGGGACTTGAAGGCGGCCAGGCGCCCGCGACACCAGGCCGCCAGCGCCTCGGGGCTGACCGCGGCGCCCGGCCGCAGGGCGACGTAGGCGACGACCTCCTCGCCCAGGTCGGCGTCGGGCACGCCGAGCACGGCCGCCTCGGCCACGTCGGGGTGGGCCAGCAGGACGGCCTCGACCTCCGCGGGGAACACGGAGTGGCCGCCGCGCAGGATCCGCTCCCGCTTGCGCCCCTCGATGGCGACGAAGCCGTCCCGGGTCACGCGCGCCAGGTCCCCGGTCCGGAACCAGCCGTCGGCGAGGACGGCCCGTGTCTCCTCGGGGGCGCCCAGGTAGCCGTCCATCGCGCCCGGCGAGCGGACGAGCAGCTCGCCCGTCTCCCCGGATGGCAGGGCGCGCCCCTCGTCGTCCACCACCCGCACGCTGACGCCGGGCACCGGCCGGCCGATGGCGTCCGGGGGGTCCTCGGGATCGGCGGCCACGAACGAGATGGGACGGAACAGCTCGGTCATCCCGTAGCCCCGCAGGATCCGCACGCCGGTCGCCTGCCGCCACCGCTCGCACAGCTCCCAGGGACAGGGCGCGGCGCCCGCCAGCGCCAGGCGCAGCCGCCGCAGGCCGTCGAGGGACGCGCGGGCTTCCAGCAGCCGGTGGAACATGGTGGCGACGCCGGGGAACACGGTCACGCCGTGCGCGGTCACGGCCTGCAGCACGGCCTCGGGGGTGAACCGCTCGACCAGCACGACCGTGGCGCCGACCGTCAGGGGCGCCAGCAGGGCGCTGTTGAGGCCGTAGGAATGCGAGAGCGGCAGGACGGCCAGCACCACGTCGCCGGGCGTCAGCGCCATCACGGGATCGACCCACGAGCCCACCCCGAAGGCCACGGCGGCCGGCGAGAGCACCGCGCCCTTGGGGCGGCCGGTCGAGCCCGAGGTGTAGAGCACGAGCGCCGGGCCCGTGGCCGGCGGCGGCTCCCAGTCGGTCTCGTCCCCCAGGATGTCGTGCGCCACCACGGCCGGCGCCAGGTCGCGCAGGATGGCGGCCCGCTCGCCGGCGGTGAGCCTCGGATCGAGGGGGGCGACGGTGGCGCCGAGCTTGAGGGCACCCAGCAGGGCCACGGGAAAGGTCCAGCGGTTGCCGATGACGAGCGCCACGCGGTCGCCCGGATGCACGCCGCGGTGGTGCAGGAACCGCGCGAAGCCGCCGGCCAGCCGGTCCAGCCGGCCGTACGTCAGGGCGCCTCCCTCCCAGCGCACGGCCGGACGGTCCGGCGCGCGGCGCGCGACCGCCTGGAAGCGCGCGAGGACGCCGGCTACGACAGGTAGTCCTCCAGCCGGAGGCGGTCGTAGAGGGCGGGCGGCACCCGGTGGCGCGGTGTGAAGGCGGCCAGGGAGGGCTTGGCGGTGGCGTCCACGCCCCACTTGGCGCCCAGGCCGTCCTCGGGCGTCGAGGGATCGAGGTCCGAGCCCCGGGCGTGGGTGACGACCGTCAGGTCGCGATCGGGCTGGCAGCGGGTGGCGAGGGCCCAGTTCACCTGGCGGTCGTCGAAGACGTCCACGTCGTGGTCCACCACCACGACGCGCTTCATGTAGAGGTCGGCGCCCAGGGCGGCCAGGATGGCGTTCTTGGCCTGGCCGGGGACGCGCTGCTCGATGGCCACGTAGCAGGTGAAGGGCGCCGGGACCCGCACGGCCCGCACGGTCGGCACCATGGCCCGCACCGCGCGGTAGAGGTTGGCCTCGATCGGGATCGTCGAGAGCAGCAGGTGGTCGAGGTGGGCCACCGTGATGTCCTGGAAGATGGCGTCGCGCCGGTGGGTGATGGCCCGGACCTTGACGACCTCCCGCTGTCGCTCACCCAGGCTGTAGCCCGTGAACTCCCCGAACGGGCCCTCCGCCGTCCGCTGGCCGGGGAGGATCTCGGCCTCGATGACCAGCTCGGCGTGGGCCGGGACCAGCACGTCGGACGTCTCGCAGCGCACCAGCTCCAGCGGCTCGCCGAGGAGCGCCCCCATGATCCCCCGCTCGTCCTCGTCCACGGAGCCGATGGCCAGGGCGCCCAGGGCGATGGCGGGGTGGACGCCGACGGCGAAGGCGACCGGCAGCGCCTCGCCGCGCGCCTCGGCCGCCCGGTGGAACTCCCACAGGTGCTTGCCGACCGTGAGGTGGATGGCCGTCGTGTCGCGGTCCTTGACCATCAGGCGGTTGTAGGCGCAGTTCCAGACGTCGGCGGTCGGGTGCCGGGCGAACGAGATGGCGGCGGTCAGGAAGACGCCCGCGTCCCCCTCGTGGTGGACGATCCGGGGCAGCGCGAGCAGGTCCACGTCGGCGCCCCGCCGCACGACCTCCTTCACGGGCCCGGTCGGCACCACCCGCGGCGCGACCGGCCGCTCCATGGCCCGGAGGTAGGCCGGCTGCAGCCCGTCGGGTGCCACGCCGACCGCGGCCGCCAGGCGGCTGCGGCTGGCGTGCAGGTTGGTGAGCACCGGGAACCGGGTGCCGCGGACCTTCTCGAAGAGGAGCACCGGGCGCCGCCGGGCCTCCTTCTCGAGCTTCACGACCAGGGCCGTGATCTCGTGGACGGGATCCACCTCCCGGGTGACCACGACCAGCTCCTCCGGTCGCCGGCGCTTGATCAGGTCGAGGTAGCTGCGCAGGTCCTGGGCCATCGCCAGGGGATGGTACAGCGGCGGTCCGCGGGGCACAAACGCCGCCGGCCCGCCCGGGGGCTGACAGCAGTGTCGCCGGCTCGACAGGCCGGCCGGCGCAACCCCGCGTCACGGCAGCCGGCCCGCCTGGCTCACGGCTTGCTCCGAAGCCGGC
>JBBIIW010000254.1:0-4915 GCA_037446305.1 Candidatus Rokuibacteriota bacterium | reverse complement strand
GGCACCGGCTTCGGCACAGTGGTGCTGCACGCTTCGCCCGAAGCCGCGCTGGGCGCCACGAGCTGGGGCGCGTTCCAGACGCCGGGGCGCTACTTCGCCGCCTGCGGCTATCCGAACGTCTACGCCTTCGCGCAGGACGTTTCGCAATCCGAGACGCGGCAGCTGTCGGCGTTCGAGCGCTATCTGCGCAGCCAGAACCTGGTCGAGGCGCTGAAGAACAAGGATTGGCCAAGCTTCGCGCGCGGCTACGAAGGCGAAGCCGGCGCGGGCCAGTACGCCAATGCGCTGGCCAACGTCTACGGCCAGATCGTGCGCAGCCAGGGCGGCGGCGCCAATTTCATCGACAGCCTCATCGCCGAAACCCGCGCGCCGCTCACGCCCGACGACTTGGCGGCCGCGGCGGGCCGGCTCCACAAGCTGGACCAGGACCGGCTGGTCCACGCCTTCGGCATCTCGGCCAGCCAGGCGGGCGGCATCGTCGAGTACCTCGCGGATGGCTCGTGGACCAAGCGGCTGCACCCGGGGTGGGCGGCGCACGCCGGCGTGGTCGCCGCGCTCCTGGCCGCCGCCGGCTTCACCGGCCCCGCCACCGCCCTCGAGGGGCCGCACGGCCTCTTCCAGGCCTTCGCCGGCGGCCACGACGCGGCCCGGCTCGGCGCCCTGCTCGACAGTCTGGGCCACCGGTGGGAGCTGGCCGAGCTGACCTTCAAGCCCTACCCGTGCGGCTCCATCGCCCAGCCCTACATGGACTGCGCGCTCCGCCTGCGGGAGCGCCACGGCATCCGGCCCGAGCAGATCGCCGCCGTCCGCTGCCGCACGGCCCCCGGGCCCGTCCCGCGCCTGTGGGAGCCCCTGGGCGCCAAGCAGGCGCCGCCCGGCGGCTATGCCGCGAAGTTCAGCCTGCCCTACCTGGTCGCGCTGGTGCTGGTCAAGGGCGGCGCCGGGCTGGCCGACTTCACGGACGAGGCGGTCCGGGACCCGGCCGTGCGCCAGGTCGCCGGCCGGGTCGGCTACGTGCTGGATCCGGCGATCGACTACCCGCGGCAGTTCGTGGGCGACGTCGAGATCGCGCTGAGCGACGGCCGCGTCCTGCGCGAGCGGCAGGACCGCCCGCGCGGCGGCCCCGGCGCCCCGCTGAGCCGGGAAGAGCTCGAGGCCAAGTTCCGGAGCAACGCGGCCCGGGTCCTGCCGGCCGGCGCGGTCGAGCAGGTCATCGGCGCGGTCGAGGGCCTGGCGGCCGGCGAGCCGCTGGACGACCTGCTGGCGGCCCTGAGCCCCGCCCGGACCCGGGCATGATCACCGTCCCTTCGAGCCCTGCGAGGAGATCGCCATGATGAGCCGACGCGTCGCGCTGCTCGCCCTCCTCACCCTGGCCCTGGCCGGCCCCGCCGCGGCCCAGGACGCCCGCGTGCAGGCCGCCCGCCAGGAAGGCAAGGTCGTCTGGTACACCTCGCTGGCGCTGCCCAGCGCCGAGAAGGTGGCGAAGCTCTTCGAAACCGCTTACCCGGGCGTCAGCGTCGAGGTGCACCGCACCGGCTCGCAGCGCATCCTGCAGCGGGTGATGCAGGAGCTCGGGGCCGGCATCAAGAACGCCGACGTCGTCCACACCTCGGACGCCGGCCACTTCGTGCTGCTCAAGGAGAAGCACCTGCTGGCCAGGTACACGCCGCCGGGCGTCGAGCGCTTCCCGGCCGGCTTCAAGGACCGCGACGGCTACTGGTACGGGCTGCGGGCGACCGTGAACGTGATCGCCTACAACCCGAAGCTGGTGCCGGCCGCCGAGGCGCCCCGGACCTGGAAGGCTCTGCTCGACCCGCGCTGGCGGGGCAAGCTGGTGACCGCGCACCCGGGCTACAGCGGCGTCATCGCCACCCACGTGCTGGCCCTGGCCCACCTGCACGGCTGGGACTACTTCAAGCAGCTGGCGGGCAACCGGCCGATGCTCGTGCAGTCCGCGGTGGACCCGGCGGGCGTGGTGGCCTCCGGGGAGCGGCCGGTGGCCGTCAACGGCGGCGACTACACCTTCTACCAGTCGAAGAAGAAGGGCAACCCGGTGGAGATCGTCTACCCGAAGGAAGGCGTGCCCCTGGTGGTCTCGCCGACCGCCATCACGGCCTTCGCCCCGCACCCCAACGCGGCCCGCCTCTTCACCGACTTCATCTTCGGCCGCGAGCTGCAGCAGGTGCTGGCCGACAGCGAGGGGCTCTACACGGGCCACCCGGAGGTCACCTACCCGGCCGACAAGCCGAAGCTGAGCGAGCTCCGGCTGCTCACCGTGGACCCGGAGGAGCTGGAGAAGCGGAGCGAGGAGATCAGGAAGCGCTTCGTGGAGTTCTTCGGGGCCTGACGGTGCCCGGCGGGCAGGCGGGGCGGCTGACCGGCATGGAGCGCGCGCTGCCGGTCTGGGTGCTGACCGCGCTCACGCTGGTCGTCCTGATGGCCCTGCCGCTGGGCTGGCTGCTGCACGTCAGCGTGAGCGGCGAGCAGGGGCCGACGCTGCGCCACTACCTGGCCGTGTTCGCCGAGCCGCCCTTGCAGCGCGCGCTCTGGAACACCGTGGTGCTCGCCTTCTGGGTGGGGCTGGCCGCGCTGGCCCTCGGGGCCCCGCTGGCCTGGCTGACCGCGCGCACCGACCTGCCCGCCGCCGGCCTGGTCCGCGCCCTCGTGCTGGCGTCCTTCGTGACGCCGCCGTTCCTCGGCGCCTTCGCCTGGGTCATGCTGGCCGGGCCCAACGCCGGCCTCCTCAACCGCGCCTGGCGCGCCCTGACCGGCGCCGAGCAGGGGCTGCTCGACATCTTCAGCATGCCGGGCCTGGTCTTCGTGGTCGCCATCTACACCTTCCCGTACGTCTACATCATGATGACGAACACGCTGGGCCTCATCGCCAGCGACCTGGAGGAGGCCGCGGCCATGCTGGGCGCCGGGCGCCTGCACGTGGCGGCCACCATCACGCTGCCGCTGGTGGCCCCGGCCATCCTGAGCGGCTTCATCCTGGCCGTGCTGCAGGCCCTGGCGCTCTTCGGCTCGCCGGCCATCCTGGCCCTGCCCGCCGGCTTCCACACCGTGACCACGCAGATCTGGGCCTTCTTCCACTTCCCGCCCCGGGTGGAGATGGCGGCGGCCTTCTCCATGCCGCTCCTGCTGGCCACCGCCCTGCTCCTGCAGCTGCAGAAGCGGCTGCTGGGCCGGCGCGGCTACGCCGCCCTGGGCGGCAAGGGCGGGCAGCGGCGCGCCATCCCCCTCGGCGTCTGGCGCTGGCCGGCCTTCCTGGCCGTCCTGGCCGTGATGGCGTGCTCGATCTTCCTGCCCTACGGCGTGCTGGCCCGGGCCGCCTTCTCGCGCGCGTGGGCCCAGCCCCTGACCTGGGAGAACTTCACGCTCGCCAACTGGACGTTCACGTTCCTCGAGTACAGCGCCACCCGGGGCGCCGTCCTGAACACGCTCGAGCTGGGCGTCATGACCGCCACCGCGGGCGCGGTGCTGGCCGCGCTGCTGGCCTACGTGGTCAACCGCCGGCTCGTGGCCGGCCACCAGGTGCTGGGCTTCCTGGCCCTGGCCCCCGTCGTCATCCCCGGCGTCGTCCTGGCCGTGGGCCTCTTCATCGCCTACACCCGCCCGCCCTTCGTCCTGTACGGCACGCTCGGGATCCTGTTCGTGGCCTACCTGACCAAGGAGATGCCGGTCGGCTACTCGCAGTCCGACGCGACGTTCAAGGGCATCCACCCCGAGCTGGAGGAGGCCGGGCGCATCCTGGGCGCCGGGCGGCTGCGCGTGCTGGGCGAGATCACGGCCCCGCTGGCCCGGAGCGGCATCATCGCCACCTGGTGCTTCATCTTCATCGGCGTCATCCGCGAGCTGTCGGCCTCGATCATCCTGTTCACGCCCGCCACGCGCGTCATGTCCGTCGTCATCTTCGACCTCAAGGAGGAGGGGCAGTTCGGGGCCATCGCCGTCCTGGGCCTCTTCATGCTCCTGATGACGTTCGCGACCGTGGCGCTCATGCAGAAGGCGCTGGGGCGCGACGTGCTGGGGGCCCGGAGCTGACGTGCCGGGCGTGACGATCCGGGACCTGACGAAGCGCTATGGCGGTGTGCCCGCGGTGGCCGGCCTGTCGCTGGAGGTCAAGGCCGGCGAGCTGGTCGCGCTGCTGGGCCCCTCCGGCTGCGGCAAGACGACCACGCTGCGGCTGGTGGCGGGCTTCCTGGCCCCCGACGCCGGCGAGATCCTGGTGGGCGAGCGCCGCCTGTCGGCCCCCGGCGCCGTGGTGCCGCCCGAGCGCCGCCGCATGGCGATGATCTTCCAGAGCTACGCGCTGTGGCCGCACCTCACGGTGGCCCAGAACGTGGCGTACGGCCTGCGGCTCAAGCCGGGCCTGTCGCGGGCCGAGCGCGACCGCCGGGTGGCCGAGATCCTGCGCGTCGTGCAGCTGGCTGGCCTCGAGTCGCGCTACCCGGGCGAGCTGAGCGGCGGCCAGCAGCAGCGGGTGGCCGTGGCCCGGGCCCTGGTGGTGGAGCCCGAGACGCTGCTGCTCGACGAGCCGCTGTCCAACCTGGACGCCAACCTGCGCGAGGAGATGCGCTTCGAGATCCGGCGCCTGCACGAGCGCTTCGGCATCACCACGCTCTACGTCACCCACGACCAGGCCGAGGCGCTGGTCATCTCCGACCGCATCGCGGTCCTCGAGCGCGGGCGGGTGGCGCAGGTGGGCACCGGCGAGGAGATCTTCCGCGAGCCGCGCACCCGGTTCGTGGCCGAGTTCATCGGCAAGACCAACGTCGTCGAGGGCGTGGCCGAGGGCCGCGACCTGCTGCGGTGCCGGGGCCTGCGGCTCCGCATCGGCACCGCCACCCTGACGCCGGGCGCCCGGGCGGCCGTCTCGGTGCGCCCCCACCTGATCGGGCTGGGCGCGCCGCCG
>JBBIIW010000253.1:0-4923 GCA_037446305.1 Candidatus Rokuibacteriota bacterium | reverse complement strand
CGTGTGCTCTTCCGATCTGGAACAGGCGGGCCAGCAGGCGGTCGTCGGTGTAGACGGCGCCGCGGGCGAAGCGCTCGACCAGCTGCTCGAGCGCGCGCTCCGGCCGCCAGCGCCGGCCCGCCGCCACCGCCTCCGGCAGCCACGCCTCCAGGAGATCCCAGCGGTACGAGAAGGTCGGCTCGTACCGCTCCTCGGTCTTGACCACCCACAGCCCCTGCTGCAGCTCGGCCATCGCGCGCTCGAACTCGCGGGTCTTCGCCGGCTCCAGCATGAACGTGTTCGCCCGCAGGTCGTGCGTGTACTGCGGGTGCTCGGCGGTCAGCGCGTCCATCAGGCGGCGGGCCGTCAGCGACAGGCGGCCGGCCTCGTACTCGGCGCGGTAGTCGCGCGCCCGCTGCCGCCCCCGGATCAGCGCGTAGAAGGCCGGGAACAGGTCGAGGGCCACCAGCAGGGGCCGGCCCCGCAGCAGCTTGCCGTAGTAGACCTCGCGGCGCGCCGGCAGCCGGTCCTTCAGCTCCCAGGTCAGCCCCACCCCGGCGTCGTGATGCGACCGCCGCGGCCAGCGCGGGTTGGCCCGGCCGACGACCGCTTCCCACAGGCAGGCCACGCCCTCGGGAAAGCGGTAGAAGGTCGAGCAGAAGCCGACCTCCTCGACGAAGGCCAGCGCGCTTCGCGCGCTGCGCACCCGGCGGCCGGGCAGCCGGCGCAGGCGCGCGTCGCGCAGCCGCTCCAGGGCGGCGGCCGTCAGCACCCCCGGCGGGCTCTGCACCCGTCAGCCCTGGGCCAGGGCATCGGTCTTGGCCGCCATGATGAAGTCGTTGCGATGCAGGCCGCGGATGGCGTGCGTCCACCAGCTCACCGTCACCCGGCCCCACTCGGTGAGCAGGGCCGGGTGATGCCCCTCGCGCTCGGCCAGGGCCCCCACCCGGTTGGTGAAGGCCAGGGCGGCGGCGAAGTCCGGAAACTCGAAGACGCGCTCCAGGCGGGGGACGCCGTCGCGCGACACCACCTGCCAGCCGGGGATCTCCCGGCGCAAGGCCTCGGCCTCGGCCGGAGTCACCGGCGGCGCATCCGGCCGGCAGGCCACGCAGCGCTCGCTGCTCAGTGGGCTCACCAGCGGTCCTCCTGTCCCGGGGGGCCATTTAACTCCGGGCCCCGGCGGGGCGCAACGGACGGGAGCTGGACCACCTGCCCGACGGTGAGCTGCTGGCCCGCACGCCGGGCGGACGCGGCCTGCAGAACTGGCCGGCCAGCCCCGCGCAAGACGCGTGCCGGCGACTCACGCGACGCGCCCTCCCCCCGCGTGGCGCTGCCGCGATCGACGGCGCCGCGCCGGAGTGGGCGGCATGCGATCTGCTACCCCGCCGCCGGAAAGGAGGGCGACGCCATGGAGATCACGGAGCGATTGCGCGGAGGCTCCCGGAGCATGCAGCTGGGCCGGCGCCTGGCCCGGCGCGCCTCGAAGGCGAGCCCCTGGGGCGGCCGCCAGGCCGGCGAGGCCGACATGACACCCGCCTGGATCGGCATCGGCCTGGCGCTCGGCGCCCTGTGGGTCGCCTGGCAGCGCGGCTGGCTGGGCGGCGGCCGTCGCGTCCGGGACGTGATGGTGAGCGACGTGGTGACGATCCATCCGGCAGCCACGCTGCAGCAGGCGGCCGAGCGGATGCGGGACGCGAACGTGGGGATGCTGCCCATCGTGGAGAACGGCCGCGTCATCGGGCTCGTCACCGACCGCGACCTGGTCGTGCGCGGGCTGGCCCGGGGGGCGGACGCCTCCACCACCGTGGCCCAGTGCGCCAGCATGCAGCCGATCTGCGCGCGGGCGGACTGGGACATCGAGCAGGCGCGACGGGTGATGGCCGAGCACCGGGTCGGCCGGCTGCCGGTCGTGGACACGGGGGACCGGCTGGTCGGCATCGTGACGCTCAGCTCGCTGGCCCTGCGGTCCCGCGAGCAGGAGGCGGCGCTGCAGACGGCCGAGGCGGTGTCGCGCCGCTCGGCCCGCGCCTGAGGCGGGGGCGGGCGGCCGCCCCGCGGGCTACCCGGCCTCGGCGACCGCCTTCACGGCGTCGGGGTTCTCCAGCGAGGAGAGGTCGCCCGGCTCCCGGCCCAGGTAGGTGGCGCGGATCACGCGGCGCATGATCTTGGCCGAGCGCGTCTTCGGCAGATCGCGCGCGAAGAGGACCCGCTCGGGCCTGAGCGCCTTGCCCATCTGCTGCGCCACGCGCTCGGCCAGCTCGGCTCGCAGGGTCTCCGACGCCTGGTGGCCCGGGCGGAGGACGACGAAGCAGACGACCGCCTCGCCCTTGACCTCGTGCGGGATGCCGATCACCCCGGCCTCGGCCACGGCCGGATGGCCGACCAGGATCGACTCCACCTCCGCCGGCCCCAGCCGCTTGCCGGCGATCTTCAGCGTGTCGTCGGAGCGTCCCTGCAGGAACCAGAAGCCGTCGTCGTCGATGAGGGCCCAGTCGCCGTGGACCCATACGCCCGGCCACCGCGACCAGTACGTCTCCTCGTAGCGCCCCGGATCGCGCCAGAAGCCGGCGGTCATGCCCGGCCAGGGCCGCTTCACGACCAGCTCGCCGACCTGGCCCCGCACCGGCCGGCCGTCCTCGTCGAACACGTCGGCGTCCATGCCCGGGATGGGCCCGGCGAACGAGCAGGGCTTGATCGGCGCCACCGGGAAGCAGCCCAGGATGCCCCCCGAGATCTCCGTGCCGCCCGTGTAGTTGATGATCGGCAGCCGGCCGCCGCCGGCGTGCTCGAACAGCCAGCGGTAGGGCTCGGGATTCCAGGGCTCGCCGGTGGAGCCCAGGATGCGGAGCGATCGCAGGTCGTGAGCGCCCGGGTGCTGCGGGCCGTGGGGCATGAGCGCCCGGACGGCCGTGGGCGACAGCCCCATGACCGTGATGCGGTGGCGCTCCACCAGCGCCCACAGCCGGTCGGGCTTGGGGTAATCGGGCACGCCCTCGAACAGCACCGCCGTGCCGCCGTGCACCAGCGCCGCGGTGATGAGCATGGGCCCCATCAGCCAGCCGAGATCGGTGAGCCAGAACAGGCGGTCGTCCTCGCCGACGTCGTGGCAGTAGGCGAAGTCGTGCGCCGCCTTGAGCAGAAAGCCGCCCTGCGTGAGCACCGCTCCCTTGGGGCGGCCGGTGGTGCCGGACGTGTAGATGATCAGGCACGGATGGTCGGCCGCCACCGGCACCGCCGGGCACGCGTCCGGCGCGGCGGCCACCGCCTCGTGCCACCAGACGTCGCGGCCGGTGCGCCAGGGCACGGCGCGGCCGAGCCGTCGGGCGACCAGGAGGTGCTCGACGCTGGGACACATGGCCGCCGCCTGGTCCGCGGTCTCCTTCATCGCCACCACCTGGCCGCGCCGCTGGAAGCCGTCGGCGGTGACGAGCACCTTCGCCTCGCAGTCCTGCAGGCGCGAGGCGACCGCCTGGGCGCCGAAGCCCGAGAAGCAGGGCGTGTAGACGGCGCCGATGCGGGCCGTGGCCAGCGTGGCGATGGCGGCCTCGGGCGACATCGGCAGGAAGATGCCGACCCGGTCGCCCTCGCCCACCCCCAGCCGCCGCAGGGCGCCGGCCAGGCGCGAGACCTCGCGCGCCAGCTCGGCGTAGGTCAGCACGCGGGTCTGCCCGTCGTCGGCCTCCCAGACGAGGGCCGGCCGGTCGCCGCGCCCGGCCTCGCAGTGGCGGTCCACGCAGTTGTCGGTGAAGTTGAGCAGCCCGCCCGGGAACCAGGCCGGCCAGGCCGGTCCCCGGCTGGCGTCGAGGACCCGCGTCCAGGGGCGCGACCAGCGGATGCCGAAGTCACGGATCACCGCTGGCCAGTACCACTCGGGGTCCTCCACCGAGCGCTGATGGAGCGCCGCCAGGGAGCCGATGCCGTGCGCGCGCATGAAGCGGGCGATGCGCGCGCGCCCGGCCACGTCGGGGGTGGGACGCCAGATGATCTCGGGGCGATCGGCGGTCGTCATGCTCGTCCCTCGGGAGGTCAGCGCGGGCCGTGGCCGGCGGCGAAGGCGGACCGCCGCGGACCCGGCTGGCTCTCGCTGCGCAGCCCGATGCCGACCTCGCAGGTGACGGCGGCGTCGGCCTCGGGATTGAAGACGCCTACCCAGCAGTCGATGAAGCTTCGCCCGAACCCCGGCAGCGCCAGGGCGCCCGCGCTCACCCGCTTGGGCGGCGCGAACGGCAGGTGGTCGGGACGCAGCTGCACGCACCAGGCCCGGTCCGAGGGCTGCCCGCCCTGCGCCAGCCGGACGTCCACCTGCCGGGGGCTCTTCACCTCCCGGGCGCGGAGCCGCAGGAAGCGCGCGGTGAGCGGGGCCAGCGTGAGGGCGAAGCGCCGCTCCTGGGTTCGCTCGGCCGGCGCCGTCAGCTCCTGGCGGCTCTCGCCCGCGTCCCCCAGCGCCGCGCTGGGCCGGGTGACGACGGCGGTGGCGTCCTCGGTCTCGACGATGGCGACGTCCACCCAGGGCCCGGGGACGGGGATGGTGGCCACCATGACATCGCGGACGAAGTCCGCGTAGGTGTCGCGCAGCCGGCCCAGGATCACCAGCAGCGCGTAGAGGGCCCGTCCGAACACGTGGGGGTCGGTCGAGCCCCGGGTGGCCTCCAGCGCCTTGTCCACGGCGCGGCGCAGGAAGCCCGGCGCGACGCTCTCCACGTGCTCGAGCAGGGGGAAGTACGTCTCGGCCAGCCCGCCGCCGTCGTGGGCGGCGGCCTCCAGGATGGGCACGCTGAGCAGGTAGGGGTGCCGCACCAGCGCCATGCGCTTGGCGTGGGCGTAGGCCATCCCGGACGACTTCCAGGCGTGCCAGCCGGCGTGGGCCCGCGACCACCAGACGATCCCCTGGGCGCGCGGGTCGGGCCCCGGTGCCGCTCCCGCCGCGGCGGGGGCGGGCGCCGG
>JBBIIW010000252.1:0-4937 GCA_037446305.1 Candidatus Rokuibacteriota bacterium | reverse complement strand
GGGGCGCGGGCACCCGCGCCCCGCCGCGATCACCCGCCGCGGGGCGATCGCTGGCCGATCTGCGTCGCCACCGCGCGGGACGCCGTCCTCACTGCAGCAGGCGGCGCAGGGCCATGAGCAGCGCGTCGCGGCGCTGGATCAGCGCCTGGTGGGCTCCCGGCGGGTACTCGTAGAATCCCCGGCCGGCCCGGGCCCCCGACTCGCCCCGGGCGAGCTTGTCCTCCAGGAGCTTCTGGGGCTGGGGCGCGGCCGACAGCTCCGGGTACAGGTAGGCGGCGACGGCCCGGAAGGTGGCCAGCCCGGCCAGGTCCACGACCCGGAAGGGTCCGACGGCCGCCCACCGGAAGCCGAGGCCCCACTGCACGGCCAGGTCCACGTCCTCGGGCGAGGCGATGCCCTGCTCGACGATGTGGACGGCCTCCCGGACGAGGGCCAGCTGCAGGCGGTTCCACAGGAAGCCCGGCACGTCGCGCTCGACCCGGATGGGGTGGCGGCCCAGCCGGCGCGCCAGCGCGCACGTCGCCTGCATCGTCTCCTCGGACGTCCGGGCGCCGCGGTTGACCTCGACGGGCAGCATCAGGTGCGGCGGGTTGAACCAGTGGAAGCCGACCACGCGCTCGGGGCGCCCGGTGGCGCCGGCGATGGCGGTGATGGAGAGGCCCGAGGTGTCCGTGGCCAGGATCGCCGCCGGCGGCGCCAGCCGGTCCAGCTCGCGGAAGAGCGCCTGCTTGAGCGCGAGATCCTCCGGCGCGTTCTCCGAGACGAAGTCGGCGCGGGCGACCGCCTGCTCCAGATCGCGCGTGAACGTCAGCCGCGGCAGCGCCTCCGGGACGTCCAGCCCGGCGGCCCGCATGGCAGCCTGGTTGGCGGCGATCCGGGCCCGCGCCTCGTCCAGGCTCGCCTGCCGGCGGGCATAGAGGTGCACGTCGAGTCCGGCCTCGGCGAAGACCTGGGCGATGCCGGTGCCCATGATGCCGGCGCCGACCACCGCCACGCGCGACACCTCGCTCACGAGTCCTCCCGCCTCAGACGGTGACGGGGAACGAGACGAGGGCCCGGAACCGGGCCCGCCGGGCGCGGACCGGCCGGCCGGCGGCCTGCAGCCGCGGGAAGCGCTGGACGAGGCGGCCGATCGCCACCCGCCCCTCCATCCGCGCCAGCCACATCCCGGCGCAGGCGTGGATGCCCACGATGAAGGCCAGGTGCCGGTTCGGGGCCCGGCCCAGGTCGAGCCGGTCGGGATCGGGAAACTGCGCGGGGTCGCGGTTGGCGGCGCCGATGCCGAGCGTGACGAGCGTCCCGGCCGGCATGACCACGCCGCCCACCTCGGCGTCGGCGACCACCCGGCGGTTGCCCAGCTGGTTCGGGCTCTGGAAGCGCAGGAACTCCTCGACCGCACTGCCGATGAGTCCCGGCTCGGCGCGGAGCCGGGCCAGCTCGCCCGGATGCTCGAGGAGGCTGACGATGGCGTTGCCGATCAGGTTGGTGGTCGTCTCGTGGCCGGCGTTCAGCAGGAAGATGCACTGGTGGAGCAGCTCGACCTCGGTCAGCCGGTCGCCCTGGTCCTCGGCCGCGATCAGGGCGCTCAGGATCTCGCCGGGATCGGTGGACGGCCGGCGCCGGCGGTCGGCGATGAGACGGCGCAGGTAGTCCTTGAACTCCTCCACCGCCCGGTTGCCGGCGGCCAGCCGCTCGGGGCCCGGCACGGGCTCGAGCGCGCCCAGGATGGCCAGCGACCAGCCGCGCAGCGGGCCCCGCTCGCCGGCGGGGACGCCCAGCATGTCGCCGATGAGCTGCACCGGCAGCGCGACGGCGAAGTCCTCCACGACGTCCATGCCGCCCCGGTCGGCGCAGCGGTCGAGCAGGCGGTCCACCAGGCCGACCACCCGCGGCTCCAGCGCCGCCAGCGCCCGCGGCGTGAAAGCGGGCGCGAAGAGCTTGCGGATGCGGGTGTGGTCGGGCGGGTCGCGGAAGACCACCGACGTGGTGTGGTGCTCGTAGAGCGGGCTGGCCCCGAACTTGGGGGCGAACTCCACGCGCTTGTCGGAGCTGAACCGGTGATGGTCCTGGTAGACGGCCACCACGTCGTCGTACCGCGTCAGGAAGTACGAGCCGTCCGGGCAGCGGTGCACCGGATCCCAGCGGCGAAGCCGGTGGTAGAAGGGGAACGGATCCTCGTAGAAGTCGTCGGGCAGGGCCGCGAGGTCGAAGGCCAGGGCGGCCGCCCGCTCGTCCGCCGCGGCCGGGGGCGCGGACAGGGCGCTCACTCCGGCGGCCGCAGCTCGTCCCGGGCGCCGGCCAGGCGCTCGGCTGCCGCCCGGACGTCGGCCAGCCGGCCCGGGCGGTAGGCGAAGCGCGCCTGGGTGGTGTAGCCGGCCCAGCTCGCCATGTAGCCCGGCTCCTCGAGGCCCAGCGCGTACTCCGAGATGCGGGCCGGGTTGGCGAAGTCGGCCATGACGGCCACCTCGTGGTGGACCGCGGGCCGGCGGCCGTCCATGAAGGCCGCCAGCGCCGCCGGCTGCGGGCCGTGGGGCAGCCCGACCGGGTGCACGGTGACCATGCCCTGCTGGACGACCCCGCCCCGGCTGAAGAAGTCGCCGGCGTGGTAGCCGATGGTCTCGCAGTAGTCCAGGTTGCGGTGGAAGAACGGCAGCCACATCCCCTCCTTCTCCACGCTGCGCACCGTGAAGATGCAGAGGTAGCAGCCGGGCAGCCGGAAGATGGTGTGGCCGGAGGGCGGCACGTGCGAGCGGTCGGCCACCAGGGGCCGGACGTCCTCCACCGCGAACTTGTAGGGCAGGTAGTCGCCGCGCCAGCCGACGACGTCGAAGGGGTGCGTGGGGTGCACGCGCCGCGTGTACACGCCCTCCACCTTGGAGACGATCTCGAAGCGCCCCGCCTCGTTGATGGTCTCCAGCGAGCGCGGGTAGCGGTAGTCGCTCTGGCTGTGGGTGAGGAAGCGCCCGGTGGTGGGCGCCTCGCTCTTCTCCGGATCGCCGGCGAACGACTCGTACATCCAGTAGTACTGGGGCCCGGGCCCCGGCGCGAACCGGTGCGTGATGCCCTTGGGCACGATGAGGAAGTCGCCCCGGCCGTAGGCCAGCGGGCCGAACGTGGTCTCCAGCGTGCCGCCGCCCTGGTGGACGAAGAAGATCATGGTGGCCGAGTGGTGCTCGAAGAAGTAGTCCATCGGCCCCCGGGGGGCGGTGACGTTGAGGGCGGCCGTGGCGTTGGCCACCAGGCGGGCCATGCCGCGGTACACGTCGGGCCCGGCGGCGACGGTGCGCAGGGCGTGGTGCCGGCCACCGAGCGGATGCAGCGGCGATTCCCACGCCGGCGCGAAGTCGGGCAGGGTCCGCGTCTCGCCGGGCAGCCAGTTGTTCGGCGGGTAGAGGTGATAGGTGTGGCTGACCTTGCCGGCGAAGCCGGCCCGGCCGTGCTCCTGCTCGTAGACGTGCCCGAGGAGCGGTCCCGCGTGCGGGGCCCGGGGGACGATCCCGACCTCGGGCAGCCCCGAGAAGTACTCGATGTCCGCCATGGCGGGATTGTACCGCGCCGAGGACTCCCGGAGGTCAGGAGGTCAGGAGCAGCCGCACCGCCCCGGCCACCGCGATGGCGATCAGCGCCAGCTCGAACATCCGGCGGGGCAGCAGGCGGTTGACGCGGTAGCCGAGCCAGGCGCCGGCCAGGAGCACCGGCACGGCCAGCACGTCGGCGCCCAGCACGGCCGGGGTCAGGATGCCGATCTGCCAGTAACCGACCAGCTTGATCAGGTTCGTGAGCGCGTAGAGCGCGGTGGCGGTGGCGACCACCTCGGGGCCCGACAGGCCGGACGCCAGCAGGTAGAGCCCGATCACCAGGCCGCCGGAGTGGGCGATGGTCGAGGCCACGCCCGTCAGGAGGCCGGCCGCGACGCCGATCAGCCAGTGCGGGCGCTCGCCGAGCAGGGGCCGGGCCCGCCCGCGGGCCGCCAGCTGTCCCGCGGCCAGCGTGAGGGCGACGCCCGCGATGGCGCGCCGGAGCCCCGGCTCGCTGAGCAGCGTCAGGGCCCAGGTGCCCAGGCCGATCCCGACGCACGCCGGCGGCACCAGGAGCCGGAGCTGCCGGGCGTCCCAGCGGCGCCAGTAGAAGCGCAGCGCCATGGGATCGGACAGGTTCATGAGCGGCGCGATCAGGGCCAGCACGACGGGCGCCGGCAGCACGAGGCTGAGGGTCGGCGTCAGCACGAGGCCCACGCCTCCCGCGACGCTGGTCTTGAGGAAGCCGACGACGGCGGCGGCCACGACGGCCGCGGCCAGCAGCAGGGCGGGCGAGGGCTCGATCAGCGCCTCCCGGCGTGCAGGACGCGCCAGACCTTCTCGGCGGTGAGGGGCATGTCCAGATGCGTGCCGCCGAAGGGGGCCAGGGCATCCACCACCGCGTTGACGATGGCCGGCGGCAGCGCGATGCAGCCCGCCTCGCCCAGGCCCTTGGCGCCCAGCGGGTTGTGCGGCGAGGGCGTGACGGTCTTGTCCAGCCGGGGCTCGGGCAGGTCGTCCGCCCGCGGCACCGCGTACTCGGCGAGCGTGGTCGTCAGCAGCTGGCCCCCGGCGTCGTACACGAGCCTCTCCAGCAGGGCCTGGCCCGCGCCCTGGGCGTAGGCGCCGTGCAGCTGGCCCTCGGCCAGCAGCGGGTTGACGATGGTCCCGGCGTCGTCCACCCACACGCAGCGGGTCAGCCGGACCTGTCCCGTGTCGGGGTCGATGGCCACGGTCACCACGCAGGTGCCGAAGGACCACGTCTCGCCGGGGCCCTCGAAGAACACGGTGGCCTCGAGACCGGGCGCCTCGCCGCCCGGCGCGCCCGTCGGGCGATGGGCGGCCTCCGCCACCATCCGCCAGGAGGCGCGCCGGCCGGGCACGCCCCGCACCTGCCAGCCGCCGTCCACCGGCGCCACA
>JBBIIW010000251.1:0-4958 GCA_037446305.1 Candidatus Rokuibacteriota bacterium | reverse complement strand
CTCGATCCCGACGCGCGCGACGAGGCCCTCGCGCACCTGCTGCTGGCGCGCTACGGCGTGCTGGCCCGGGAGCTGGCGCCGGGCGCGTGGTCCCGGCTGCGCCACGCGCTGCTGCGCATGGAGTACGGGGGCGAGGTCGTCCGGGGCTACTTCGTCGAGGGGCTCTCGGGCGAGCAGCACGCGCTGGCCGAGGCCCTGGGCCAGCTCGAGCCGGCCCCGGCCCGGCGCGCCGAGCCGCACGTGCTGGTGAACATGGTCGATCCCGCCAACCTCTGGGGCCGGGTGTTCGCGCTCACACGCCTGGACGGCACGCGCGCGGCCGTGCCGCGCCTGCCGCACGCCTGGCTCGTCTTCCGCGGCGGACGGCCCGTGGCGCTGGCGGAGGGTTACGGGCGCGATCTCACCCCGCTGGCCGGCTTCGAGCCGGTGGACCTGCCCGGCGTGATCCGGGCGCTGGCGGCGGTGGTCGACCGCCCGCCGCTGCTGCGGCCCGTCCGCCGGCTGGAGGTCTTCACGTGGGCCGGCCGGCCGGTGCGCGAGACGGAAGCGCTGGCCGCGTTCGTGGCGGCGGGCTTCGCGGTGGACGGCCCGCGCGTGTGGTGGGACGGACACCCGGGCCCGCGCTGACGCGGCCCGGGCCTGGTGTACACTGCTCGCCGTGGCGCGCCTGACGGCGGTGACGCTGGCTGCGGCGATCCTGGCGCTCGGCGCGATGGCCGGCGCCGAGCACGAGGTGTACTACCGCTACGTCGTGCTGGGCGTCGTGACCGACGGCCAGGGCCGCCCGGTCCCCGGCACCACCGTCGAGGTGATCCGCGACCGAACCGGCTTCTCCTACCGAGCCGACACCGACGCGACGGGCCTCTACGTGGCCATCGTCCGCCTGGGCGACGAGAGCGTGGGCGAGACGCTCACCGTGCGGGCCCGCGGCGCCACGGGGCGGCTCACCGTCCGCTTCGACCCGGCCAATCACGTCGACGAGCGCGGGACGCGGCTCGACCTGGAGGGCGACCGCGCCGTCGAGCGCCCCGCCTGGTTCGGTCCCACGCTGGCGCGCTGGCTCGGGAGCAGCCCGTGACCGCGGCGCCCGGGGAGGGTCAGGACATGACCAAGACCGCCGGCAAGAAGGTCCGCGCCTACGTGCTCATCGAAACGGCGGCCGGCAAGGCCAAGGCCGTGAAGCGCGCGCTGGCGCGGCTCAAGGGCGTGGACGGCTCCAGCGTGGTGCACCTGGACGGCATCACCGGCCCCTACGACTTCATCGCCATCGTGGAAGGCGGAAGCCTGGACGCCGTGGGCCGGCTGGTCACCGACAGCATCGGGGCCATCGACGGCGTCACGCGCACCACCACCTGCGTGGCGGTGGCCATCGGCTGACGTGCGGGTCCTGGTCGTCGGCGGCACCGAGTTCATCAGCCTCCACCTGGTCCGGGCCCTCCGCCGTCACGGCCACGAGGTCGTGGCGCTGAACCGCGGGCGGCGTCTCGACCGCCTCCCCCCGGAGGTGCGCCCGATCGTCTGCGACCGCCGCGACCACGCCGCCGTGCGGCAGGCCCTGGCCGGCGAGCGGGTGGACGCGCTGGTCGATGTCACCTACGCGCCGACGACGGGCGAGGACGTGGAGGCGCTGCTGGCGGCGCTGGAGGGCCGCCTGGGTCACGCCCTCTTCGTCTCCACCGGACGGGTCTACGACCACGCCCGGCCCATCCCCTACGACGAGGGCACGCCGCGCAGCCTGTACTGGGGCGAGTACGCCCGGCACAAGATCGCCGGCGAGGACGTCCTGCTCCGGTGGCACCGCGAGCGCGGCCTGCCCGTCACCATCGTGCGGCCCACCCACGTCTACGGGCCGCTGAACACGCGCGACAACGAGACCTTCTTCTTCGACCGCCTCGTCCGGGGCCGGCCGATCCTCGTCCCCGGCCACGGCGGCTGGCTCAGGCAGTTCGGGCACGTGGAGGACCTGGCCGAGGCCCTGGTGGCGCTCCTGGGGCGCCGGGAGGCCTTCGGCCAGGCCTACAACGTGACGGGCGAGGAGTGCGTGACCCAGGTGGGCCTCGTGGAGGTCATCGCCGACGTGCTGAAGCGCCGCGCGGAGCTCGTCCCCTGCCCGGCGCCTCCGGGCGCCGCGCCGGTCCCGTTCGGTCAGAACCTCGCCTACGACTGCCACGCGGTGTACACCACCACCAAGATCCGGGCGCTCGGCATCCGCCCCGCATACACGCTGAGCGCTGGCCTGGCCCAGACGTTCGAGTGGTACCTGCGCGAGGGGCTGGACCGCCGCGACGTCGACTTCTCGGCGGAGGACGCGCTCCTGGCCGGGCACCGCTGAGGTGGCGGCCCGGCGCGCCGTCACCGTCCTCGTCTACCACCCCGACGAGGCGGACCGCTATGCCGCGCTGGTGCGCGCGCCGCGCGGGCGCGTGACGGTGCGCGTCGCCAGCGCGCCCGACCAGGCGGCCCGGATCGTCGGCGACGTCGACGCCCTCTACGCCTGGCGGTTCCCGCCGGAGCTCTACGCCAGGGCCCCGCGGCTGGCCTGGATCCAGGCCATGGGGGCCGGCGTGGAGTGGGTCCTGGTGCCCGCGCTGCCGCCGGGCGTGGTCGTCACCCGGGCGCCCGGGGTGTTCGGCGCCTGGATGACCGAGTACGTGCTGGGGTGGTGCCTGTGGGTCACCCAGCACATGGCGGCGTTCCGCGAGGCCCAGCGCGCCCGCCGCTGGCTGGGGCATCTGGCGCCCGACCGGCTGCGGGACAGGACCATGCTGATCGTCGGCCTGGGCGACATCGGGCGGGCCATCGCCCGCGCCGCGCGGGCGCTGGGCGTGCGCACGCTCGGTGTCAGCCGCTCGGCGCGCCCGGTGGGCGGCGTGGAGCGCGTCTTCCGGGTGAGCGCCCTCGGCCGGGCGCTGGCGGAGGCGGACTTCGTCGTGCTCGTCCTGCCGCTGACGCCCGACACCCGGGGCCTGATCGGCGCCCGCGAGCTCGACGCCATGAAGCCGACGGCATGGCTGGTCAACGTCGGCCGGGGCGCTGTCGTCCAGGAGGAGGCGCTGGTGCAGGCCCTCCGGGAGCGCCGGATCGGCGGCGCCGTGCTCGACGTCTTCAGCGTCGAGCCGCTGCCGGCCGACCACCCGCTCTGGGGGTTCGACAACGTCGTGGTCACGCCGCACATCTCCGGCCCCAGCACGCCGGAGGAGATCGGGCCGATCTTCAACGACAACCTGGCGCGCTTCCTGGCCGGCCGCCGGCTGCGCCACGTCGTGGACCGCCGCCGCGGGTACTGACGGCCGGGGGGCTGCGGCGCCCCCCGGCCCGGGGAATGAGGGCGCCGGGCTAGGCCTTGCCCAGCGCCTGGACGATGGCGCGGCAGAAGGCGGGCAGGTCGTCGGGCTTGCGGGAGGTGATGAGCGTGCCGTCCACCACCACCTCCGCGTCCACCCACTGCGCGCCCGCGTTGACCATGTCGTCCTTGATGGAGGCGAACGACGTGGCCCGCCGGCCGCGCAGCACGCCGGCCGAGACCAGCATCCAGCCGGCGTGGCAGATGGCGGCGACGACCTTGCCCTGCTGGACCGCCTCCCGGACGAGCGTCACCATCGCCGGGTGCCGCCGCATGATGTCCGGCGCGTAGCCGCCGGGCACGATCACCGCGTCGAACTCCACCGCCCTGACCTGGTCGGCCTGCACGTCCACCGTCACCGGGTAGCCGTGCTTGGAGGCGTAGCTCTTGGCCCCGCCCGCGCCGACCACCTTCACCTCGGCGCCCTCCTCCCGGAGCCGGTAGTAGGGCACCCAGAGCTCCATCTCCTGGTACAGGTTCTCGGCCAGGATCGCCACGCGCTTGCCTTCGAGCCTCATGATCACCTCGCGCTCAGGATTTCTTGGACGTCTGGGCGAAGAACGTGCCCACCAGCGGCCGCAGGTCGCGGCCCTGGCACTGCGGGCAGGCCGCGCTTCCCCGGTCGTGCTCGCTGATGGTCATCGGGATCGTCACTTCCTTCTGGCACGTCTGGCAGAAGTACTCGTAGAGAGGCACGCTGGCCACCTCCTCTCGCGGGTCGACCGGGTCGGCCGACCCGGGTCACCTGAGGTCATGTCGGCCTGGAGGCCCCGAGGCTCCTAGGCTACCCCTGCTCGCCCGTCCGGACCAGTCCCCCCCCACCCCCCGGGCCGGACCGGCTCAGCGTCCGCCCTGGTTGCCGTACCGGACGGTGCGGATGAAGTCGTAGAGGAGCAGGATCGCCGTGCCGACCACGATGACGATGAGCGGCACCTCCGGGACCCACCAGAGCATGATGCCCAGGAACAGGAACAGCATCGCGATGCCGATGAGGCCCGCGACGAGCGTCATCATGGCGCGGCCCGCCCGGCCAGCGTCTGCATCACCCAGCGCGCGGTGCGCAGCAGGCGCCCGTCGTTGTCCCGCCGGCCGACCAGCTGGGCGCCGAGCGGCAGCCCGGCCGGCGACTGGAGCAGCGGCAGCGTCACCGCCGGCGTGCCGAGGTAGGTCCACATCGTGCAGAAGATGGGATCGCCCGTGCTGGCCAGCCCGGGCGGCGCCTCGCCGGGCGCGGCCGGGGTCAGGATGGCGTCGAACTCGTCGAAGAGGGGATCGAGCGCGGCGTTGAGGGCGGCGATGGCCCCCACGGCCGCGGCGTAGTCCACCGCCAGCCGCCGGCGGCCGCGCTCGATGACGTCCCGCAGGGCTGCGCTCATGCGCTCGGCCCCCTTGTCGTAGTCGCGGCGGAGGTTGTGGGCCATCTCCACCTGCATGATCGTGCCGTGCATCTCGACGGCCTGCGCGAAGCTCGGCCCCAGCTCCACCTCGGCCACCGCCTCGCCCAGGGCCGCGACCAGCTCGGCCAGGGCCTGGCGCGTCACCGCCTCGGCCCGCTCCCAGACGGGGCCGCGCACGAACGCCAGGCGCGGGGGCAGCGGCGGCTCGGAGGCGGCCA
>JBBIIW010000250.1:0-4958 GCA_037446305.1 Candidatus Rokuibacteriota bacterium | reverse complement strand
CCAGCCCCACGCCGCCCGCCCCCGCGAAGAGGTCCAGCACCCGGGCCCCCGGCAGCCACGGGCTGAGCGCGTCCATCAGGGCGATGCGGACCTGATCGGCGGTGGGCCGCGTGGCGGCGCCGCGCGGCGTGACGAGGCGGCGGCCCTTGAGGGCGCCCGCGATGATCTTCATTGAACAGGGCCCGGGCACCCGGGCTGCGCCACGCCCGGGCCCCGCCACGATCCCCCGCGGCGGATGATCGCCCGCGCGATCAGCGTCGCGACCACCGGCGGCGCCGCACCCGTCCGCCTACCCCACGGAGGCCAGGTCGAGCCGGCCCCGCCAGCGCGCCAGCAGCCACGCGCGCAGACCCTGGTGCGCCGGATCGCGCAGCCCGGGATCCGCGGCCACGATGCGCTGCGCCTCGCTGCGCGCCTCTTCCAGCAGCGCGGCGTCGCGCAGGAGGTCGGCGACGCGGAACTGGGGCAGGCCCGACTGCCGGGTGCCGAAGAACTCCCCCGGACCGCGCAGGGACAGGTCGGCCTCGGCGATCTGGAAGCCGTCGCCGGTGCGCTCCATGGCCGCCAGCCGCTCCCGCGCCTCCTCGGTGAGCCGGCCGGCGTGGAGCAGGATGCAGTAGGACCGGAAGGGTCCCCGCCCCACCCGGCCCCGCAGCTGGTGCAGCTGCGACAGGCCGAAGCGCTCGGCGTGCTCGATCAGCATCACCGAGGCGTTCGGCACGTCGATGCCGACCTCGATCACCGTCGTGCAGACCAGGACGTGGATCTCGCCCGCCTTGAAGCGCCGCATGATGGCGTCCTTCTCCTCGAAGGGCAGCCGGCCGTGGAGCAGGCCCACCGCCAGATCGCGAAAGACCTCGCGCTGCAGGCGGCGGGCCATGTCGGTGGCCGCCTTGAGGTCCACCGCTTCCGACTCCTCGACCAGCGGATACACCACGTAGGCCTGGCGGCCCTCGGCGATCTGGCGGCGGATGAAGTCGTAGATCTCCCCGCGCTTGGCCTCGGTGCGGGCGACCGTCTTCACCGGCTGGCGCCCGGGCGGCAGCTCGTCGAGCACGCTCACGTCCAGGTCGCCGTACAGGGTCAGGGCCAGCGTGCGGGGAATGGGCGTGGCCGTCATCACCAGCAGGTCGGGGTGCTCGCCCTTGGCCCGCAGCCGGGCCCGCTGCTCCACGCCGAAGCGGTGCTGCTCGTCGATGACGACCAGCCCCAGCCGCCGGAACTCGACGCCCTCCTGCAGCAACGCGTGCGTCCCGACCACACAGGGCACGTCGCCGGCCGCCACCGCCGTCCGGCGCGCCTCGCGCTCCCGCGCGCGGAGCGACGAGGTGAGCAGCGCGACCTCCACGCCCAGCGGCGCCAGGAGCTGGTGGAAGGTCATGAGGTGCTGCTCGGCCAGGATCTCGGTGGGGGCCATGACGGCGGCCTGGTAGCCGGCCTCGACCGCCGTCAGCACCGCCAGGGCCGCCACCACCGTCTTGCCCGACCCCACGTCGCCCTGCAGCAGCCGGTGCATGGGGGCCGGCGACGCCATGTCCTGCCGGATCTCGCGCCAGACCCGCTCCTGGGCCGCCGTCAGCCGGTAGGGCAGCGAGGCGCGCAGCCGGGCGGCCAGCGCCCCCGGCGGGTTCATGGCGATGCCGCGGGCGCGGGCCGTCCGGGAGCGCAGGATGGCCAGGCCCAGCTGCAGGAGCAGGAACTCGTCGAAGGCCAGGCGACGGTGGGCGGCGGCCAGGGCCGGCTCGCTGTCGGGGAAGTGGATGTCGCGCACCGCCTGGGCCAGCGGCACCAGCCGCCGGCGCCGGCGGAGGTCCTCGGGGAGGATGTCGGGGAGCTTCGGCGCGAACTGCTCGACGATGCTCCACATGAGCCGGCGGAGCGTGCGCTGGGGGAGCCCCTCGGTGGTCGAATAGACGGGCACCAGACGCCCGGTGTGCAGCCGCTCGTCGTCGTCCGTCTCCACGATCTCGTAGTCCGGGTTCTGCAGGGTCACCGCGCCCCGGAAGCGCTGCACCTTGCCGTGCAGCACCAGGCGCTGGCCGCGTCTGAACACCCGCGCCAGGTAGGCACCCCCGAACCAGCTGGCCGTGGCGTAGCCCGTCTCGTCGCGGAGCATGACCGAGAAGGGGTGCCGCGAGCGGCCGGGCGGGGGCGGGCTGATGCCGACGATGACGCCGGAGCAGGTGTGGGCCTGCCCCGGCGTGAGGGCGCGGAAGGGCGTCAGGCGCGTGCGGTCCTCGTGGCGCAGGGGCACGAAGAACAGCGCGTCCTCGACGGTCTCGAGGTCCTTGCGGGCCAGGAGGGCCGCCCGCTGGGGCCCGACGCCCTTGAGGTACTGGAGGGGGGTACCCGGCCGGCCCTCCGGCGGTGTTTGCCTCATGGGGAGCGGCGTGCTATAAGAGGTACCCGTCGTCGCGCCGGATCCGGCGCGAGCCCGACGAAGGAGTCCTGATGGCCCAGCGATGTGACGTGTGCGGGAAAGGCCCCGCCGTCGGCAACACGATCAGTCACGCGCACAAGCTGACCCGGCGCCGGTGGCTGCCCAACCTCATCTCCATGCGCGCCCTCGTCGCCGGCAAGCCGCGGCGCGTCCGGGTGTGCGCGAAGTGCGTGAAGGCGGGCAAGGTCACGAAGGTCATTTAAGCATGAGCGCAGCGGGAGGGGGCATGGCCCCCTCCCGGTCGGTCACAAGGTGGGAGGCCGCCACCTCCCACCCCCGGCACGGCGACTGCAGGTGCTACTTCTTCTTCGCCTTCTTCTTGGCCGCCTTCTTCTTCGCCATGTAGGGTCTCACCTCCTCTCGTCCGGCAGGTCTGGCGCGCGACCAGCGCGGCCGGCGCTACTTCTTCTTGGTCGCCTTCTTCTTGGTGGCCGCCTTCTTCTTCGCCATGACCGGATCACCCCCTTCCCGCCTCAGAACCCCATGGCCTCACGGCGCAGGTGCTCGGCCTGCTCGGGCCCTTTGCGCTCGTAATGCTGGAGGTCCACGTAGAGCTGCGGCAGCGACGTGACCTTCAGCCCGCCCTTCTCGATGATCCCGAAGAAGACGCCCGGGTCGTAGGGCGTCAGGAAATGCAGCGTGCCCTCGGCCTCGGTGGCGGTGCGCACGCCGAGCGCGGCGGCCACCGGCGCCGGATCGCCCTCCAGGTAGGCGTGGATGGCGGGCAGCCGGCCGTGCGGCGCGACCAGGGTGACGCCGGCGTCCAGCGTGAACGCGTACGACCTTCCGGCCGCCTCGGCCGCCCGGGCCACCTCGACCATGAACTTGCGGCTGACCCGCTCAGGCACGAAGTACGAGTGGATCTCGTTCTCCCGGTAGGAGTAGGACTCGGCCCAGCTCTCCAGCAGGTCGGCCGGCTTGGTGAGCCGGATGCGCTGCCGGTCGTCGCGCTCGGCCCAGGCCAGCTGCTCCAGCCGCTTCACGACGTTGTGCGAGTGGCCGAGGCTCACGGCCGCCGCCTTGCTCAGCTCCTCCAGGCGCCAGGCGCGCGAGGGGTCGGCCAGGAGCACCCGGACCACGCGGCTGGCCCGGGGGGCGAACAGCGAGCGCAGCGGGCGCGTGGAGGGCCGGACGTTGCGCTTGCCCTCCTTCTCGATCAGCACGTTCTCGAGGGCCAGGTAGCAGTTGCCTGACAGGTCGATGTAGCCGAGGTTGTTGGACTTGAGGATCCGGGCGCTGGGCGGGGCGATGTAGACGGCCGCCGCCACCGGGTAGGCGGCCGGCAGCTCGCGTCGCAGCTCGTTGAGCCGGGTCACGGCAGCCCGGATCTGCCGCGGCTGCCCGAGGGAGCACACCTCAACCACCATCGTGTGCTCCTGCTCGCCCAGGCGAAACTTCACCAGTAAATCGGCGGTCTGGCTGCCCGCGGCGACGTCCTGGCTCTCCTCCCACCCTCGAGCCCGGGGGAACAGCTCCCGGAGCCGCTGCGCCGCATGGCGCCTGATTTCCGCGGATTTCAGCATGTTTCTCTTGTTCCTGGCATTTCAGCATCCGCTGAAACACTAAGGACTATTGAAAGTGACTGTCAAGAGAAAACTTACGAGAGTCAGGTCGAAGAGCGACGGGGTGAGGCCTGACAGGGAGCGAGCGCGGCGCCGAGGACCCGGAGGCCGGGCCGCGAGCGGCCGGAGGCTCGCCGCCGGGCCGGCCTCAGGGCCGCAGCAGGCAGACGGCCTGCGGCGTGAGGACCTGGGCGGCGACAGTCTCGATGCAGAAGAGGTGCACGCCGCTGGTGTCGTGGTCCCGGTAGCCCACGGCGAGGTCGCCGCCCACCGTGATCACGAAGTCGCCCCCGCGCGTGGAGAACAGGGCGCCGGCGTCGCGGATGACCGGCGAGCGGTAGACGCCCTTGATCACCTCGCGGAGGTGGCGCGCCGTCGGGTAGCCGTCCTCGGCGCCCTGCAGGAACGCGTAGTACCGGGCCGGCGCCAGCACCAGCTCGTAGGGGCCGTTGACGCCCAGGGTGTCGAGCTGCTCGACGGCCCGCAGCACATCGGCCAGCGCATGGCCCGGCTTGCCCCAGTCCTGCGCGCCGGTCGCCGGCGACTCGCGGCCGGCCAGGAAGCCCTGCCCGACCGGCTCGCCGTAGAGCACGATCCGGTCCTCGGCCAGGGCCACCTCGCGGGCGGCGGCCTCGGCCGGCACCGTGTCCAGGGCGGGCGCGCCGCGCTCGAACAGCTCCAGCTCGGCCCACCGCAGCGTGAAGTCCGCCCGCACCTCGGCCAGGAGCGCGACGTCGGGCAGGCAGACGCTGGCCTTGCCGGCGGAGGTGGCGCAGGGGCTGCTGGTGCCCAGCCGGCTGGCCACGTGGTCCCAGCCGTGCGGGCCGCTGAAGTCGGCCACCCGCCGGCCGGCCAGGATGTGCCGGGCCGCCCGGGCCACGGCCTCGTCCAGCGCCTGCCAGGCGCGGGGGGAGAGGGGCGCACTGCCGCGGCGAAGGATGTCGATCATGACGGCC
>JBBIIW010000249.1:0-4960 GCA_037446305.1 Candidatus Rokuibacteriota bacterium | reverse complement strand
GGGCCGGCCGCCGGCAGCCGGACCAGGGCCAGCGCCTCGCGCACGCGGGTGGCGATCTCGCCCCGCGGCACGCCCCGCTCGCGCAGGCCGAAGGCCACGTTCTCGGCCACCGTCATGTGGGGGAACAGCGCGTAGGACTGGAAGACGACGCCCAGCCCCCGCTGCCAGGCCGGCTTGCCCGTGACCTCCTGGCCGTCGATGAGGACGCGGCCCCGGTCGGGCTCGACGAAGCCCGCCACCACGTTCAGGGTCGTCGTCTTGCCGCAGCCCGACGGCCCGAGCAGCGAGAGCAATTCGCCCTCGTCCACCGCCAGATCCACCCCGTCCAGGGCCCGGACCGCCCCGTAGGTCTTGGCCACGCCCTCCAGCCCCACGACGGTCTTCATCGGTGGCCGTCGAGCTGGAAGACGCGGGACAGGCGCAGGAAGCGGTCGGCCAGGAACACGATCACGAACGTGGCGGCGATGAACAGCGTCGAGAGGGCGGCCATGGTGGGGTCGGTGTAGTTGACGACGTAGGTGAACATGGCCACCGGCAGGATCTCGGTGACCCGGGTGGAGACGAAGAGCGAGACCACGAACTCGTTGGCGGACACGATGACCGCGAAGAGGAGCGCCGCGAACAGCCCGGGCCGGAGCAGCGGCAGGGTCACCCGCCAGAACACGCGCCGCGGCGGCGCGCCCAGGCTGGCGGCCGCCCGCTCCAGCATCGGATCCAGGTTGGTGACGCTGACCATCACCGAGCGCACCACGAACGGCAGCACCAGCACCACGTGCGCCACCACCAGCACGGCGTGGCTGGCCAGGAGCCCGAGGCGGGCGGCCAGGATCAGGAGACCCAGCCCGGCCGCCACCCCGGGGATGACCAGCGGCGAGAGCAGCACGGCGGCCAGCACCGCGCGCCCCGGCACCGCGTGGCGGACCAGGGCCAGGGCGGCCGCCGTCCCGATGGGCAGGGCCCCGAGCGCGCTGGCGCCCGTCACGATGAGGCTGTTGACGGCCGCCCGGCGGAACTGGGGGTACGTCAGCGCGTTCTCGTACCAGCGCAGCGAGAGCCCCTCCGGCGGGAACGACAGGATGGCCGTGGGGTTGAAGGAGGCCAGCACCACGATGACCGTGGGCAGCGTCATGAAGCCGAGCAGCAGGGCGACGACCAGGCGGCCGATCACGCCGCCCCCCGGCCCAGCGCCCGGCTGGTGAGGGCCAGCAGGGCGAAGGTGACCACCAGCGCCACCACCGCGAAGGCCGCGCTGCCCGGCCAGTTGAAGGCGTCGAGCGCCAGGTCCTTGACCACGTTGGCGATCATCTTGACCCGGCCCCCGCCGAGCAGCTCCGGCGTCGGGAAGGCGCTGAACGTCCAGGCGAAGATGACGAGCGAGCCGGAGACGATGCCGGGCATGGACAGCGGCAGCGTGACGCGCCAGAAGACGCGCGCGGGCCGGGCCCCCAGGCTGGCCGCCGCCCGCTCGCAGGCGGGATCGATGTGGCTGATGGCCGCGGCCAGGATGAGGATCATGGCCGGCATCGAGAAGTGCACGAGCCCGATCAGCACGCCCTCCGGCTCGAACAGCAGCTTCACCGGCCAGGGGATGAAAGCCGTTCCCAGCACCAGCATCCAGGCGTAGGTGCGCACGATGGCGCCGGTGAAGAAGGGGGCCAGCGTCAGCACCAGCAGCAGCGAGCGCAGGCGGGCCGAGCGGGCCCGGGCCAGCGCGTAGGCCACGGGGTACGAGGCGAGCAGGGTGAAGGCCGTGGTGAGCGCGGAGAGCACCACGGTGTCCCCGATGTAGCGCAGGTACTGCGGCGCCAGGACGCTCCGGAAGTTGCTGGCCGTCAGGCCGCCCGTGCGGAGGGAGCCGGGGATGAACTCGACCAGGCTGAACTGCAGGAGCGTGCCCAGCGCCACGGCGAAGATCGCCAGCGCCAGGAGGGCCGGGCTCAGCAGCAGCAGGCCCGGCCAGCGACGGCGGCGCGGCTCCACCGCTACGCCGGCCCGAGCAGGCCGAGGCCGCGGGCCACGCGCTCGGCGGTGATGGGCAGCCGCGTGACCCGCACGCCGACGGCGTCCTCGATGGCGTTGGCCACGGCGGCCGCCGGCGGTCCGATGGGCGGCTCGCCGATGCCCCGGGCGCCGAAGGGGCCCAGGCCCTCGCCCGACTCGAGCACCACGGGGTCCACGTCGGGCGCGTCGGCCGGGCCCGGGATGAGGTAGGTGGCGAACGACGTGGTGAGGTTGACGCCGTCCTCCAGGACGACCTCCTCCATCAACCCGTAGCCGAGCCCCTGCACGGCCCCGCCCTGGATCTGCCCCTCGACCGACTGGGGGTTGATGGCCCGCCCCACGTCGTGGGCGGCGGCGTAGCGGAGCACCCTGACCTGCCCCGTCTCCGTGTCCACCTCCACCTCGGCCGCGTGAGCGCCGAAGGTGTAGTCGGGGAAGACCTTGCCCGAGCCGTGGGCGAGATCGACGGGCTCGCCGGCCGGCGCGTGGTAGACGGCCAGGTGGCTGCGCGGCACGCCGACCCGCGCGCAGTGCCGGAGCAGCTCGGGCAGCGCCAGGGTGCGGCCGTCCGGGGCCACCACCCGGCCGTCGGCCATCTCCAGCCCGGCCGCCTCGACGCCCAGGACCGCGGCCGCCACGCCCAGCAGCTGCGCCCGCAGCTCCCGCGCCGCCTTGAGCACGGCGTTGCCCGACATGTAGAGCTGCCGGCTCGCGGTGGTGGTGCCGGCCAGCGGGGTGAGCGCGCTGTCGGCGATGTGCACCGAGACCTGCTCGAGCGGCACGCCCAGCACCTCGGCCGCGATCTGGCAGAGCGAGGAGGCCTGGCCGCCGCCCACGTCGGGCACCCCCGAGCGCACGACCAGGCTGCCGTCCATCTCGAAGCCCAGCCAGGCGCTGGCCCAGTCATGGAGCCAGACGATCCGGCCGTAGGGCTGGAAGTTGCAGGCCAGGCCGCGGCCCACGCGGACGTGGGGCGCGCGCGGCGGGGTGGCGGGGCCCAGCGCCGCCCAGGCGCGCTCGCACAGCTCCGGCAGCGCCACGTGGGTCTCGATGACCTGGCCGACCGGCAGGCGGTCGCCGCGGCGGAGGGCGTTGACCTGGCGCACCCGGAGCGGGTCGAGGCCCAGCGCCCGGGCCACGCGGTCCATCTGGGACTCGTAGCCGAAGACGGTCTGCATGGCGCCGAAGCCGCGCATGGCGCTGGTGGGCGGGTTGTTGGTGTAGGCGACCCGGGCCTGCACCTCGACGGCCGGCACGCGATAGGGCCCGGCCGCCGTCACCGTCGAGTAGAGGAGCACGAGCGCCGACAGGTAGGCGTAGGCACCGGCGTCGGCCAGGAGCTCGATCTGCTGGGCCACGATCTCGCCGGTGGCCAGGGCCCCCGTGCGGTAGCGCAGCCGGTAGGGATGGCGCTTGGCCCGGCTCAGCAGCGACTCCTGGCGGGTCCACACCATCTTGACCGGCCGCCCCGTCTTGAGCGCGAGCAGGCCCAGGTACACCTCGACCGTCACGTCCTCCTTGCCGCCGAAGCCGCCGCCCAGGTAGGGGCCGATCACCCGCACCCGGTTCTGGGGGACCTGCAGGACCTCGGCCACGTCGCGGAAGTGCTCGATCACCTGCGTGGAGACCCGGATGGTGATGACCCCGTCCGAGTCGATCCAGGCCACGCCCGACTCCGGCTCCAGGTAGGCCGCGTCCACGAACTGGGTGCGGTACTCGCCCTCGACCACGACGGCGGCCCGCGCGAAGGCCGCCGGCAGATCGCCGCGGGCGATGCGCCAGTGCGCCAGGAGGTTCCCCGCCTCGTGCACGAGCGGGGCGCCCGGCGCCAGGGCGGCCTCGGGACTGAAGACGCCGGGGAGCGGCTCGTAGTCCACCTCGATCGCCTCCACGGCCGCCCGGGCCTGGGCCAGCGTCTCGGCGGCCACCAGCGCGATCGGCTCGCCCTGGTGGCGCACGCGGCCGTCGGCCAGCACGTAGAGCGTCGCCCGGAGCGGCCCCACGGTCGTCGTCTGCCCGGGCACGTCGGTGGAGAGCGTGTTGCGCGGCACGTCCTTGGCCGTGAGCACCGCGGCCACGCCCGGCATGGCCGCGGCCCGGCCGGTGTCGAGCCGGGTGATCCGGGCGGAGGGATGGGGCGAGCGCAGGACGGCCGCGTGCAGCATCCCCGGCATCGCCCAGTCGGCGGCGTAGGCGGTGGCGGCCTGGACCTTGTCCCGGGCGTCGTGGCGGACGACCGGCTGGCCGACCAGCCGGAGCCCGGCGCCGGCGGCGACGGCGTCAGCCACGGTTCGCCTCGCGCACGTACGCCTCCACCGCATCGAGGATCTTCGCGTAGCCGGTGCAGCGGCAGAGGTTACCCTCCAGGGCGCCGCGGATCTGCTCGCGCGTGGGACGCGGCTGCCGGGCCAGGAAGGCCAGCGTCGTGAGGAGCATGCCGGGGGTGCAGAAGCCGCACTGCACGGCCCCGTGGCGGATGAAGGCCTCCTGCAGCGGGTGCAGCTCGCCGTCGTCCTGGAGCCCGCGCACGGTGCGGACGGCCCGGCCGCGCACCGAGCGGGCGAGCAGCAGGCAGCTCGAGACCGGGCGGCCGTCGAGCAGCACCGTGCATGCGCCGCACACGCCCTCGCCGCAGCCTTCCTTGGCATCGAAGATTCCCAGGCGGTCGCGCAGCATCTCGAGCAGCGTCTCGTCGGCCCGCGCCTCCACCTCCCGGACCCTGCCGTTGATGACGTACCGGGAGGCCGGCGGTCCGGACGGACGGTCACGCGGTTCGCGCGCCGGCTCCGCCGGCGCCATCTCCCCGGGGGGGACCGCGGAGGCTCCGTCCGAACCGATGGCGCGGCTCACGGCGCGGGCCAGGGCCCGGCGCGCCAGGACGCCGGCCAGGTGTCGCCGGTAGGCGCCGGAGGCGAAGGCGTCGGTCTGGGGATCGAGCCGTTCGCGCACGGCGCGCGCC
>JBBIIW010000248.1:0-5000 GCA_037446305.1 Candidatus Rokuibacteriota bacterium | reverse complement strand
CTCGACGCCGGCCCGCTAGGTGCGACTGGCCCGGGCCGCGCTGCTGCTCCTGGCGCTCGCGGCGTCCGCCTGCACGGCCGAGGTGGGCGGCGCGCCCGAGGAGGCGGCGGATCGGGCCGCCGAGCCCGCCTACGGCGACACCCTGGTCGAGGCGCTGCTGGGCGACATCCAGGGGCTGATCCCGAACATCACCACCGACGGCGCCTCCCACGAGATCGGGGATCTGATCTACAGCGGTCTCGTCAAGCGCGACCAGCACCTCACGATCGTCGGCGATCTCGCCGAGTCCTGGACCTTCAGCCGCGACTGCCTGCAGCTCACGTTCCGGCTCAAGCCGAACGCCCGGTGGCACGACGGCCGGCCGTTCACCGCCGACGACGTGGTCTTCACGTACCGGACGATGGTCCACCCCAAGACGCCGACGGCGTACCGGGAGGACTTCAAGGCGGTGGAGGCCATCGAGGCCGTGGACGCCCACACCGTGCAGGTCCGCTACGGGCGGCCCTACGCCAAGGCCCTGCAGAGCTGGGGCACCTGGATGCTGCCCCGCCACCTGCTCGAGCCCTACGTGACCGAGGGCCGGCTCCGCGAGGCGCCGCAGAACCGGTCGGCGCCGGTCGGCACCGGGCCCTACCGGTTCGTGGAGTGGCGGACCGGCGAGCGGGTCGTCGTCACCGCCGATCCCCAGTACTACGGGGGCCGGCCCTACATCGGCCGGCGGGTCTACCGCATCATCCCCAGCCAGGCCACGATCTTCCTGGAGCTGAAGGCCCGGGGCGTGGACGTGGCGAACCTCACCGCCCTGCAGTTCAGGCGCCAGACGGAGTACCCGGCCTTCCGCAAGGCCTACCAGAAGTTCCGGTACCCGTCGAACGCCTACACCTACCTCGGCTTCAACCTGAAGGACCCGCGCTTCGCCGACGTGCGCGTGCGCCGGGCCTTCGCCCACGCCATCGACAAGCGGGCGCTCATCGAGGGCGTGCGGATGGGGCTGGCCAGGGAGGCGACCGGTCCCTACAAGCCGGGCACCTGGGCCTACAACGGGAACGTGCGGACCTATCCCTACGACCCGGCCGAGGCCCGGCGGCTGCTGGCCGAGGCGGGCTGGAAGGAGCGGAACGCGGACGGGCTGCTGGTCAAGGACGGCCGGCCCTTCACGTTCACGCTCATGACCAACCAGGGCAACGACGAGCGCCGGAAGGTCGCCGAGATCATCCAGGCCTCGCTGCGCGAGCTGGGCGTCGGCGTGGACATCCGCGTGCTGGAGTGGGCGTCGTTCATCAAGGAGTACATCAAGAAGCGGCGCTTCGAGGCCATCGTGCTCGGGTGGGGGATCGGGCCGGATCCCGACCAGTACGAGATCTGGCACTCGTCCAAGACGGGGCCCGACGAGCTGAACCACATCTCCTACGCCAACCCCGAGGTGGACGCGCTGCTGGAGCGCGGCCGCGCCTCCTGCTTCGAGGCGGAGCGCAAGCGCTACTACGACCGGCTGCAGGAGATCCTGGCCGAGGACCTGCCCATCGTCTTCCTCTACTTCCCGGACGCGCTGCCGGCCGTGGCCTCCCGGGTTCGCGGCATCGTGGCCTCGCCCAACGGCATCCGGTTCAACCTGACGGAGTGGTTCGTCCCCAGGCACCTGCAGCGCTACACGGCCGGGTAGAATAGCCGGCCTATGTTCTGGTACGTCCTCCGGCGGCTGGTCCTCGCCGTGCCGCTGCTGATCGGCATCACGTTCATCTCCTTCCTGGTGATCCACCTGGCCCCGGGGGACCCGGTCGAGATGCAGGTGGGCGAGCTGAACCCGGCCGCCGGCGCCCAGGCCAAGCAGATGCTGCGCGAGCTGTACGGCCTGGACCAGCCGCTGCCCGTGCAGTACTGGCGCTGGCTGACCCGCCTGGCCCGGCTGGACTTCGGCCGATCCTTCGCCCCGGACGGGCGGCCCGTGCTGGAGAAGATCGGCGAGCGGCTGCCGGTGACGCTGGCGCTGAACATCGTCGAGATGGTGATCATCCTGGTCCTGGCGGTGCCCATCGGCGTGCTGAGCGCCACCCGCCAGTACTCGCGCTTCGACAAGATCACGACCGTCTTCGTCTTCGTGGGCTTCGCCACCCCCGACTTCTGGCTGGCCCTGCTCCTGATGATCCTCTTCGGCATCCAGCTGGGCTGGCTGCCCATCTCCGGGCTCCGCTCGCCCACCTGGGAGTACCTCTCGTTCTGGAAGCAGCAGTGGGACCTGGTGAGCCACCTCATCCTGCCCCTGGCCGTGGCCACGTTCGGCGGGCTGGCCGGCTTCTCGCGCTACATGCGCCAGAGCATGCTGGAGGTCATCCGCCAGGACTACATCCAGTCGGCGCGGGCCAAGGGCCTGGACGAGCGCGTCGTCATCGGCAAGCACGCCCTCCGCAACGCCCTGCTGCCCATCGTCACCATCCTCGGGCTCTCGCTGCCGGGTCTCATCGGGGGCAGCGTCATCGTGGAGTCCGTGTTCGCCATCCCGGGCATGGGGCAGCTCATGGTCCAGTCGGTCTTCCAGCGCGACTACCCGGTCATCATGGGCAACCTGGTGATCGTGGCGGTGCTCACGCTGCTGGCCAGCCTGGTGGCCGATGTGGCCTACGGCCTGGTGGACCCGCGGATCCGCCTCGGCCGCGGGCGCCGGTAGCGCCCATGCGCGACTTCTGGCGCGCCCTGTCCCGCAACCGGCTGGCGGTGGCCGCCGGCGTCCTGGTCCTCGTGCTGGTCGTGGTGGCGGTGCTGGCCCCGGCGCTCGCCCCCTGGGACCCGAACCGGCCCGACACCCGGAAGATCCTGGAGCCGCCGTCGGCCCGGCACTGGCTGGGCACCGACCAGCTCGGCCGGGACGTGCTCTCGCGCATGCTCTACGGCAGCCGGGTCTCGCTGGCGGTCGGCTTCGTCTCCGTGAGCATCGCCACCGTCATCGGCATCATGCTGGGCTCCGCCGCCGGCTACCACGGGGGCCTGGTCGACGCGCTGGTGATGCGGCTGGTGGACCTGATGCTGGTCTTCCCGCGCTTCTTCCTGCTCCTGGCCGTGCTGGCCTTTCTCACGCCCTCCATCTGGACCATCATGGCCGTCATCGGGCTCACGGGCTGGATGGGGGTGACCCGGCTGGTCCGGGCCGAGTTCCTGAGCCTCAAGGAGCGCGAGTTCGTGATGTGGTCGCAGGCCGTGGGCGCCAGCGGCTTCCGCGTCATCTGGCGCCACATCCTGCCCAACGCCATGGCGCCGGTGCTGGTGGCCATGACGCTCGGCATCCCGGCGGCCATCCTGACCGAGTCGGGGCTGTCGTTCCTGGGCCTGGGGGTGCAGCCGCCGTTCGCCAGCTGGGGCAACATCCTGAGCGACGGCAAGGAAGTGATCGAGATCGGCTGGTGGCTGTCGCTCTACCCGGGGCTGGCGATCCTGATCACCGTGCTCGCCTACAACCTGCTCGGCGAGGGGATCCGCGACGCGCTCGATCCGCGGCTGCGCCGGGGCCGTCCCGCCTTCTCCGGCCGCTGAGGGCGCCGTTTGTCAGTGGTGGAGGGCGGCGGTATACTCGGCTGGCCCGGCGCCCGCCGGGCACCGGCCGAAGTGGCGGAACTGGCAGACGCGCACGTTTGAGGGGCGTGTGGGGCAACCCGTGGGGGTTCGAGTCCCCCCTTCGGCACCACCGATCACCGCCGATCCGTCGCCGTCCCGGCCGGCCGGCCGCGCTCAGGCCCGGTAGCGCTCCAGCGTCCGGCGGTCGATCTCCAGCCCCAGCCCCGGGCCCGCCGGCACCTCCAGCACGTCGCCGGCGCGCTTGAGCGGATTCAAGGCCAGCTCGTCGCGCAGCGGATTCGGCGTGCGGTCCAGCTCGAACAGCAGCTCGGACGGGATCAGGGCCGGAGGGTTGGGCGGCAGCGCCGCCGCCAGCTGCAGGCTGGCGAAGAGCCCCACGGCCGTCCCCCACACGTGCGGGAACACGGTGATCCCGTGCGCCGAGGCCAGGGCGGCGATGCGCCAGGCCTCGGTGAAGCCGCCGCAGGCGCAGAGGTCGGGCTGCAGGATGTCCACCGCGCGGCGCGCGCACAGGTCGCGGAACCCCCAGCGCGTGTACTCGGCCTCGCCGCCGGCGATCGGCATCGCCGCCCCGGCCTTGACCTGGCAGTAGCCGTCCACGTCCTCGGGCACGACCGGCTCCTCGAACCAGGCCACGTCCTGATCGGCCACCCTGCGCGCCAGGCGGAGCGCCTGGCCGGCGTCGTAGGCGTGGTTGGCGTCCATGGCCAGCAGGCGATCGGGGCCGATCGCCGCGCGGACGGCCCGGACATTGCGCACGTCCTCCTCCAGCCCGAAGCCGACCTTCATCTTCATGGCCCGGAAGCCGTCGGCGGCGTACGTCTCGGCCTCCCGGGCCAGGGCGCCGGCGTTGTCGGCGGTGCGATGGCGGTAGAGCCCGGTCGCGTAGGCCTGCACGCGCGTCCGGAAGGGGCCGCCCAGCAGCCGTGCCACCGGCTGGCCCAGCGCCTTGCCCTTGAGGTCCCACAGCGCGATGTCCACCGCCGAGATGGCGGCCACCGGCCAGCCCTTGCGCCCGTAGTCGCGGTACGTGCTGTAGAGGTCCTCCCAGATGACGGCGTGCTGGAGCGGATCGCGGCCGCGCAGGCGCGGAGCATACAGCTCGTCGACCAGCGCGCGGGTGACCTTCGGCGGTCCATAGCCCTCGCCGAACCCGCTCGTCCCGTCATCGGTGACGATCTCGACCACCAGGGCCTGCCGCACGGTGTGCCAGCCCTTGGAGGAGGCGAAGACCTCGGGTTCGGGCAGGGGATGCTCGAGGACCCAGCTGCGCACCTCACGGATCTTCATGGCGCACTCCTCTCAGACTCATTTTCGACAGTTTGCCCTCCGCGTCTCGGTGGTGATCGCAGCGGAATCGCGCATTTGTCCTCAGCGGAGGTAGCCGTCGAGGCAAAATGTAGTGGTACGAGTGCCGGCGGCGTCGCGGCGAT
>JBBIIW010000247.1:0-5011 GCA_037446305.1 Candidatus Rokuibacteriota bacterium | reverse complement strand
TGCCCTGGCACCGCGTGGTGAACGTCCAGGGCGGCATCAGCCCGCGCCCCCGGCCGGAGGCGATGCTGACCCAGCGCCTGCGGCTGCGGGCCGAGGGCGTGCCCCTGCGCCGTGGGCGGGTGGTCCTGACACGCGCCCGCTGGGCGCCGCGGTAGCCGGCCCATGCGCCTGGCCCTGCATCTCTCGTACTCGGGCCCCGCGTTCGCCGTCGACCTCGACACCGTGCTGGAGGCCGAGCGCCTCGGCTACGACTCGGTGTGGACGGCGGAGGCGTACGGCTCCGACGCGGTGACCCCGGCCGCCTGGATCGCCGCCCGGACCACGCGCCTCCACGTCGGCACGGCCATCATGCAGGTGGCGGCGCGGACGCCCGCGATGGCGGCCATGACGGCCATGACGCTCGACGCCCTCACCGGCGGGCGCTTCCGGCTGGGCCTCGGCGTGTCGGGGCCGCAGGTCGTGGAGGGATGGCACGGCCAGCCGTTCAGCCGGCCCCTGCGGCGGACGCGCGAGTACGTGGAGATCGTGCGGGCGATCCTGCGGCGCGACAAGCCGCTCGAGTACCGCGGGGCGATCTACCAGATCCCGTACGCGGGGCCGGACGCCACCGGGCTCGGCAAGCCCCTGCGCTCCATCCTGCACGGCCGGGCCGACCTGCCGATCTACCTGGCCGCCATCGGGCCCCGGAACGTGGCCCTGGCGGCCGAGATCGCCGACGGCTGGATCCCCGTCTTCTTCTCGCCGCGCCGGATGGCGATGTTCCGCGCCTGGCTCGACGACGGCTTCCGGGCGCGCGGGGGGCGGCCGGCCGCGTTCGACATCATGCCCTCGGCGCCGGTCGTGATCGGCGAGCGCGTCGAGGCCTGCCGCGAGCAGGTGAAGCCCTACCTGGCGCTCTACATCGGCGGGATGGGCGCCCGCGGCCGGAACTTCTACAACGAGGTGGCCCGGCGCTACGGCTACGAGGAGGCGGCGGCCACGATCCAGGACCTCTACCTGGCCGGTCGCAAGGCCGAGGCCGCCGCCGCGGTGCCGGACGCGCTGGTGGACGAGGTCGCGCTGTGCGGCCCGCGCGAGCGCGTCCGGGAGCGGCTGGCCGAGTGGAGGGCCGCCGGCGTGACGACGCTGGCCGTGCGCGGCACCCGGGACGCCGTCCGGGCCGTGGCCGAGCTGGCGGGATGAGGAGGGGAGCGTGAAGCTCGCGGAGCGGGTGGCGATCGTCACCGGGGCGGCCTCGGGCATCGGCGCCGCCACGGCGCTGGCCATGGCCGCCGAGGGCGCCCGGGTGGTCGTGGCGGACGTGAACGAGGCGGGGGCGAAGGCGACGGTGGAGCGCATCGAGAAGGCGGGCGGCCGGGCGCTGGCGCTGGCCGCCGACGTGACGCGGGCCGCCGACAACCAGGCGCTCGTCGAGCGCGCCCTGGCCGCCTTCGGCCGCCTCGACGTGTTCCACGCCAACGCCGGCGTCCCGCAGTGGAAGGCCGACATCGAGGACGTGGACGAGACGGTCTTCGATCTCATCATGGACGTGAACGTCAAGGGCGTCTGGCTGGGCGCCCGCTGCGCCCTGCCGGTCATGAAGCGCCAGCGCCGCGGCGTGTTCCTCGTCACCGCCTCCACGGCGGCCATCCGGCCCCGCCCGGGCGGGCAGACCTACGCCGCGTCCAAGGGGGCGGTGGTGACGCTCACGAAGGCCCTGGCGCTGGAGGTGGCGCCGCACGGCGTCCGCGTGGTGGCCATCGCGCCCGTGGCCACCCACACCCCGATGCTGCCGACGTTCATGAACCGCAAGGAGGTCGACGCCGAGAGCCTGGCCCGCTACGTGGCCACCGTGCCCCTGGGACGGCTGAACCAGCCGGAGGACGTGGCGCGGGCCGCGGTCTTCCTGGCCTCGGACGACGCGGCGATGATCACCGGCGCCTGTCTCGAGGTGGATGGCGGCCGGTGCATCTGAGTCGCGCATGAAGATCGTGCCCCTCGCGGCCGACTCGCTCGGTGTCCGGTCCATGGCCACCTTCGTCGAGGTGGCCGGCACGGGCATCCTGCTGGACCCGGGCGCCAGCCTGGCCCCCTCGCGCTTCGGTCTGCCGCCGGCCGAGGAGGAATGGGAGGCCCTGCGGCGGGCCAATGACCGCATCTCGGCCTACGCCGCCCGCGCCGCCATCGTCTTCGTCAGCCACTACCACGAGGACCACTTCCGGAGCGACCCGGCCTCCTACGCCGGCCGGCGGGTCCTGGTCAAGGAGGGCCGGCGCATGGTCCAGGGCCAGCAGGCTCGCCGGGCCGCCGAGCTGGCCCGCGCCCTCGCCCCCTGCGCCCGGGTCGTGCCGGCCGACGGGCTGGCCCTCCGCGAGGCCGGCTTCGCCCTGGAGGTGTCGCCGCCCCTGCCGCACGGGCTCGAGGGCACCGCGATGGGCTATCTGGTGGCGGCGACCATCGTGGACGAGGCCGAGCGCGAGCGCTTCGTCTTCGCCTCCGACGTGCAGGGCCCGCTGTCGGCCGTGGCGACGGCCTGGGTGATCCGGCAGCGGCCCACCACCGTCTACCTGTCGGGGCCGCCGTCGTACATGGAGCACGAGATCGGACCGGCCGTCATCGACCGCGGCATCGAGCACCTGCGCCGCCTGACGGACACCGGCTGCCGCGTGATCATGGACCATCACGCGCTGCGTGACCGCCGGTGGGCCACGCGCTTCGCCGGGCTGCTCGAGAGCGGACGCGTCACAACGGCGGCGGGATATTTGGGCCTTGCTGAGACGATCCTCGAGGTGCGCCGGGCCGAGCTGTGGGGCCGGGCGCGGAAGCCGGCGGCGAGGGTGCCGGCCGCCGCGGCGGCCCGGCGGCGCCCGGCGCCGTCGCCCAGGCGAGCGACGCCATCATCGGCGAAAGGGGGGTACCGGACGTGAGCACGGCCACCGAGCAGAAGACCCTGCAACCAGGCGACCGCGCCCCTGACTTCACGCTCAAGGGCATCGGGCTCAAGGAGGTCAGCCTGGCCGACTACCGGGGCAAGAACGTCGTCCTGCTCTTCTACCCGCTGGACTGGACCCCGGGCTGAAGCACCTGCATGCCCGCCTTCGACAGGCGCATCGCCGACTTCGAGGCGGCCGGTACCCAGGTGCTGGGTATCTCGACCGACAGTCCCTTCAGCCACGAGAACTGGGCGAAGGCCGTGGGCATCAGCCGCTACCCGCTGCTGAGCGACGTCCACCGCGAGGTCGCCCGCGCCTACGGTGTGTACTGGCCGGACTGGAACGCCAACGTGCGCGCCACGTTCATCGTCGACCGTCAGGGCGTGGTGCGGTTCGTGGAGCGCTACCAGAAAGGCCAGCTGCCCGATCCCGACCGGATCCTGGCCGAGGTGCGCAAGCTCGGCTGATCGCGCGCCGGGGCGGCGCCATCCCGCCGCCCCGGCGCCTCACCCCTCGCGGGTGGTGAGCGCCACGCCGCCCAGGACGAGCCCTCCGCCGACCACGACCCACAGGCCGATCTCCTCGCCCAGGAGCCCGGCCGCCAGCAGCACCCCCACCACCGGCTGCAGGTTCATGAACACGGCCGAGCGGCTCGGGCCCACGACGTTGACGGCGCGGTACCACCAGACGTGGGCCACGGCGCCGGCCAGCGCCTGGTAGAGGATCACCCCCCACGCGGTGGCCGAGGTGAGGCGCGGCGCCGGGAAGAATGGCGCCGTCGCCAGGGCGGTGGGGACGATGAGCGCCGTGCCCAGCACGTAGGCGGCGGTGGTGGCCAGCGCCGGGGAGGAGCGCGCGAGCACCCGCTTGCCGTGAACGGTGTAGGCGCTCCAGCCGGCCAGGCCGATCAGGTTGACGAAGTCGCCCACCCGCAGCTCCTCGGGCCGGAGCGCGGCCAGCCGGCCGTCGGTGATCACGAGCAGCACGCCCAGCCCCGAGAGCGCCACGCCGAGCCACTGCCGCGGGTGCAGCCGCTCGCCCAGGTAGAGCCAGGCCGCCACGGCGACCATGACCGGCGTGGCCGCCTGCAGGACGACCGCGTGGGAGGCCGTGGAGTAATGGATGGCCACGTACGCGAGCTGGGTCGAGCCCCAGATGCCGAACACCCCGAGGACCGCGAAGTCGCGGAGCGCGGGCCGCGTGAGGCGCGCGCGCAGGCCGGGGGCCTCGCGGAGCAGGAGGAGGACGAGGAAGGCCGAGGCCAGGGCGCAGCGGATGGCGGCCAGCGTGAAGGGCGGGATGTCGCGCAGCGCCAGCTTCGCCGCCGCCGGGTAGCTGCCCCACAGGGTCACGATCAGGAACAGCGCCACGTACGCGCGCGCGGGGCCGGGTCCGGGCACCGGACTACTATACGCTCGGGATCATGAGGGACGGGGCGCCATGACGACGGCCGCGCGGGCGGCCCGGCCGGGCGACGAGCTGGGCGCCCACATGTCCATCGCCGGCGGCCTGGCGCGCGCCCTCGAGCGGGGCCGGGCGCTCGGGTGCGGGGCGGTGCAGATCTTCGTGAAGAACCAGCGACAGTGGGCGGCGCCGGCGCTGACGGACGAGACCGCCCGGGCCTTCCGGGCCGCGCGCCGGGCGACGGGCATCCGGTGGGTCTTCGCCCACGCCAGCTACCTCATCAACCTGGGCGCCCCGGGACGGCGGGCGTGGGACCTGGCGGTCGACGCCTTGACCGACGAGCTGGAGCGCGCCGAGGCCCTGGGGCTGGACTTCGTCGTCGTGCACCCCGGCTCGCACCTGGGCGCCGGCGTGGAGACGGGGCTGGCCCGCGTGGCGGCGGCCCTGGACGAGGTGACCCGGCGCACGGCTGGCGCCCGCGTCCGGATCGCCCTGGAGAACAGCGCGGGCGGCGGCCACGCGCTGGGCCGCACGTTCATCGAGCTGGGCGCGATGCTCCGGCGGGCGCGGCGGCCCGAGCGCCTGGGAATCTGCGTGGACACCTGCCACCTGTGGGCCGCGGGGCACGACATCCGGCGGCCCGGCGGCTGGCGGGCCGTCCTCGACGCCTGCGCGACTCACGTCGGCCTCGGGCG
>JBBIIW010000246.1:0-5043 GCA_037446305.1 Candidatus Rokuibacteriota bacterium | reverse complement strand
GCCCAGCCGCGCGGCCAGCCGCGCCAGCAGCTCGCGCTGGCGGCTGGTGACCGGCCCGAAGATCGCCCGGGGCGACTCCCGGCCCGCCAGCTCGGCCAGCACGCCCACCCACACCTCGCTCCGGTAGGGCGCCAGCGCCGCGTTCTCCACCAGCCAGATCCTCGCCGCGCCCCACTCGCCGAGCTGCCGGAGGCCCTCCTCCGTCGCGCGGTCGGTCAGCCACACCGCCTCGGCGGGACCGCCCAGCCGGGCCGCCTCGCCCAGCACCTCGGCCATCACCTTCTTCGGCAGGCCCCTGCGGTCGTCCTCCACCACGCACCAGAACGCGCCGGCCATGGCTAGATCACCTTCGCTTCCTCGCGGAGCGCGCGCACCAGCTCCGCGGCGGCGGCGGCCACGTCGCCCTGGATGATGCGGCCCGGCGGGCGCGGCGGCAGCGGCTCCAGCGTGACCACGCTCAGCTCGCGCGCGTCGCCGGACACGCCGAGGTCGGCCGCCTTGAGGTCGCGGATCTCCTTCTTCTTGGCGCCCATGATCCCCTTGAGCGTCGGGTACCGCGGCTCGTTGAGGCCCTTCTGGGCCGAGACCACGGCGGGCAGCGGCAGGTCGAACACCTCGAGGCCGCCCTCGACCTGCCGGCCGACCCGGATGGTCTTGCCGTCGGCGTCCACGCTCTCCTCCATGATCCAGGAGGCGGAGGGCCAGCCGAGCAGCTCGGCCAGCTGGGCCGGCACGGCGCCCATGTCGTCGTCGATGGCCTGGCGCCCGCAGAGCACCAGCTGGGGCGACTCCTGCTTGACCACGGCGGCCAGGGCGCGGGCCGTGGCCAGCGTGTCGGCCTCGGCCAGGACCGGATCGTTGACGTGGACGGCGCGGTCGCAGCCCATGGCCAGGCACGACCGCAGCGCCTCCTTGGCCCGCTCGGGCCCGACGCAGACGGCGACGACCTCGCCCTGGCCGCGCTTCTCCTTGATGCGCAGCGCCTCCTCCACCGCGAACTCGTCGTAGGGGGAGACGATCCAGGTGATGCCGGTGGTGTCGATGCTCCGGGGGTCGGAGCCGATCTTCACCTGCGTCGCGGTGTCCGGCACCTGCTTGATGGCCACGACGATCTTCATGCGGTCGCTCCTTCGAAGGTCAGCTCGCGCGTGATGCGGAAGCGGTCGCCCGGGATGTCCACCCGGTCGAAGACGACCGGCCGGGCGCCGGCGTAGGAGATCCGCTCCGACTGGAAGGCCGGCACGCCCGGCTGGCAGCCCAGCTCGCGCGCCTCCCGGCGTCCCAGCCGCACGGCGGCCACGGTCTCGCGGGCCCGCGTGATGGTCAGGCCCAGCTTGTGCTCCAGCACGTGCCTGAGCGGCGTGGCGCCGAGGTCGGCCTTGAGGACCTCCTCGCCGAGCGCCGGCGGCAGGAACGAGCGCTGCAGGCTCATCGGGTGACGCTCGAGCAGGCGCAGCCGCTCCAGCACGAGCACGCGGGCGGGCGGGCGCAGCCCCAGCGCCGCCGCCACCCGGCGGTCTGCCGGCACGAAGCGCGTCTGGAGCACCCGCGTGGTGACGTCCTCGCCCAGCGCCGTCAGGTCGCCGGCGAACCGGCGCAGCGCCAGGATGTCGTAGTCGATGCTGGGCGTGGCGACGAACGTGCCGAGACCGTGACGGCGGACGATCAGGCGGTCGCGCTCGAGCAGCTCCAGGGCCTGGCGCAGCGTCATCAGCGTGACGCCGAAGTCCCGGGCCAGCCGGCGCTGGTTGGGCAGGCGGTCGCCCGGCCCGAGCGCTCCCTCGCGGATGCGTTCCCGCAGCGCCTCGGCGATGCGGTGATACCGGGGAACACGGCCGATCACGGCTCCTCCGCTCCGGTCCGGTCTTCTAGAACACCGGCGGCCGGCGACGAGGCCGTCGGCGACTGCGGGGGGCTAACGGCCGGGCTCCAGCGGCGCGGTGACGGGTCAATTGTAGTGGCCGGGCCCAGCCCGCGCAACCGCGGCCTTGCCCGCCATCCACGCGGCCAGGGTGTCGCCTCAGGCGAGCGCCACGCCGAGCACGCGCGGCAGGCCCCGGGCCAGCAGAGACCAGCGACGCCCCTCGTCCGCCGAGACGTAGAGGGCCCCGTCGGCGGTGCCGAAGGCCACGTGCGCCCCGGAGGCGGCCAGGCACCCGGTGTCGATGTTGTTCTCGAACCACTCCGGCAGGCCGGTCTGACACCGCTCGAAGGGCGCTCCGGCCGCCAGCGGCCGGCGATAGACGGCCGCCCGCCGCCCGCCGGGCCCCGTGGAGGCGCTGACGTAGAGCGTCCCCTCCCCCACGGCCACCGCCCGGCAGTAGCGGGCATGCAGGCCGTCGGCCAGGAAGCGCCAGGTGTCGCCGCCGTCCTGGCTCAGGCCCAGGCCCTCGGCCGAGGCTACCAGCACCGTGCCGGGACGCCGGGGATCGCAGGCGACCTGGTGGACGTCCACCTCGATGTCCACGGTCGGCCGCCAGGACTTGCCCGCGTCCGTGGAGCGGACGACGCCTCCGACGTGGACGTTCACGTAGATGGCGCCCGCCGGGTCGGCGGCCAGGGACCGCACCGCGGCCGGGTCCCCCCACGGCGTGTACCAGCGCTCCCGCCCCTCGACGCGGTCGAACTCCTCGATCCGCCGCAGCCCCCCGCCCTCCAGGCGCAGCAGGTGGGCGCCGGCCGTGCCGACGAGCAGGCCGGACGCGGCGGGCAGCAGGCACGTGGCGTCCCCGGTCGCCACCTCCGCCACGGCCTCCCAGGCGCCGTTCTCCCCCGAGCGCCACACCGTCCGCCCCCCGCTCAGGACCCAGGTGCGACGGCCCTCGCGCACCAGGGCCGTGATCTCACGCCCGGCCAGGGGCGCCAGCGCGTGCCGGGCGCGCGCCCCGAACTCGAAGAGCCCGAGCGCGGTGCCGACCAGGACTCGCATGCCTCCAGGGTACCTCGGCGCTGAAGGCGAGGTGCGGGGGGCGCCTCCGGGACCCCGCGTCGCGCTCCCCCGCGTTGCGGAAGCCCGGGGCGGGGCCTATCATACCGGCCGCAGGCAGGGCCCTCCGCCCGTCCACGCCGCCTGCACCCGTTCCCCGAAGGGAGACCGATGCCGCCGGCAGCTGCCGCGAGCTCGCGCCTGGTGCTGTCCCTCGGCCTCGGCTGGCTGCTCCTCGCGGCCGCCCTCGGCGCGGCCGGCATCGTGCGCGCCATGCCCCCGGCCGCCGCGCCGCTCGTCGTCCTGGCCCTGACGGCGCTCGTGATCGCCGCAGCATGGCGGGTGGAGGGCCTCCGCGCCTGGCTCAGCACGGTCGACGAGCGGCCGCTGGTGGCCCTGCACCTGACGCGCTTCGTGGGCATCTACTTCCTCTACCTGCACGCGCGAGGCGAGCTGCCGCGCGCCTTCGCCGTGCCCGGTGGATGGGGAGACATCACGGTGGCGAGCCTGGCGGCGGCGCTCCTGGCGGCCGGCCCGCCCCGCGGCGCCGGCCGGCGTCTGGCGTACACGATCTGGAACGTGCTCGGGCTTGCGGACATCCTCTTCGTCGTGGCCACGGCGGCGCGGCTGATCATCGCCGAGCCCGGCTCGATGGGCGCGCTGTTCCGGCTGCCGCTGAGCCTGCTGCCCACGTTCCTCGTCCCGCTCATCATCGCCAGCCACGTGATCCTGGGGGTCCGGCTGGCGGGGCCGCGGCGCCGCCGGGGGGCGGCCGGGCCGGGAGACGAGACCACGGGCACGTAGATTCCTCCCTCTCACCGGCAGCGGCCGGTGTATCGTGAGCGGGGCCATCGACCGCGAGTCATGCAGTGGGCGAAGAGACGGAGGTGGCACATGCGCGCACTGTCTCTGCTCTTCGTGGCATCTGTCCTGGCCGGCTGCACCTTCGCTGGCGTGCAACCACAGATCGCGGCTGCGCCGCCCCCGAAGCCTCCGAAGACCCTCATCCTGGCCGACCTCCAGATCAAGGACGAGCTGTGGACCGCGCACAGGATCCAGTACCGGCGCAGCATCGAGGCGTGGATCGAGCACAACGGCGGCTTCGAGTCGGTGCTGACGGAGCGTCCGGCGGCGCCCCCCGATGACGCCGTCCTGCTGGTCGGGACGCTGACCGAGGTGGACAAGGGCAGCACGGCGCTCCGGTGGATCGTCGGGTTCGGCGCCGGCCAGGCCAAGATCAAGGGCGACTTCGAGATCCAGAGTCCGGCCGGCACCACGCTGGCCCGGTTCTCCGTCCGCGAGTCCTATCTCGGGGGCGCCGGCATCGGCGGAGCCGGGTTCCTCGACATGGACGACCTCATGCGCCGCTTCTCGGAGACGGTGGCCGAGACGGCCGTGAAGTGGGCGCGAGGCGAGAAGATCGGCGACGTCGACAAGCAGTAGAGGGCCGGCGCGACGAAGGGGCCCGCCCGCCGCTCAGGGCGGCGTGAGGCCCTGGAGCGCCAGGGTCGTCACCTCGCCCGTCGCCACGTCGAGCATCCGCACGGCGTGGTTGTTGGTGTCGGCGACGAAGAGCCGGCCGCCGGCCTGCGCGAGACCGCTGGGCTCCGCGAAGCGCGCGGCGCCGGCCCGGCCGTCCCGGTGGCCCGGCTCGCCGCCGCCGGCCGCCGTCCGGCACTCGGCCGTCATCGGATCCAGGCGCTTGAGCTTGTGGTTGTAGGTGTCGGCGATCCAGACCGCCCCGGCGTGCCAGAGGACGGCCAGCGGGTGCTGCAGCCGCACGGCGGCCGGCCCCACGCCGTCGCGATCCCCGAACTCGAAGAGCCCCTCGCCGACGATCGTGCGGATCTCGCCGCCGGGCCCCGGCTCCACCACCCTCACCGCGCTGGCCTCGCTGTCCGCGACGTAGAGGCGCTGCCCATCGGTCGTCAGCCCGCTGGGCTGGTTCATCGCCGCCTCCTCGCGCGGGCCGTCCTCGAGCGCCTCGCGGCCGGTGCCCGTGTGCGGCCGGATCGCGTCCCCGCCGAGCGCCATCGCCCAGAGCTGGTGGCGGCCCGCCATGGCGACGTACAGCGTCCCGTCGAGCACGGCCAGGTCCCACGGCGAGCTGAGCGCCA
>JBBIIW010000245.1:0-5096 GCA_037446305.1 Candidatus Rokuibacteriota bacterium | reverse complement strand
CGCCCGACGAGCTACTGCCGTCCACCCGCTGTCACGCGCTGCTGGAGGCGCGCCAGTACGAGCAGGTCGTCACGCTGGCAGTGGCGGCGCTCGGGGGCGGCGGGCTGCCGGCCGCCGAGACCGCCCGCCTGTGGGGCCTCATCGGGCTGGCGCGGCAGGAGCAGGGCGAGTGGGACGGGGCCCGCTCGGCGTTCGAGGAAGCGATCGCGGCCGCGTCCCCGGAAGACCGCGGCATCTGGGAGCGCCACCTGGGCACGCTCGCCTTGCTGGCGGGACGCTCCCTGCTGACTCGCGCCCGGAGCGGCGGCGAGCCCGAGGAGCGCGTGCCCACCGTGCGGGCGGCCATCGGCTGGCTGGAGTGCGGGCGGGAGGCCCTGCCGCTCGACGAGGCGCTGCGGGAGGCGCTGGCGTCCGCCCGGGCCGCGGTCTGGACGGTGTGCGAGGAGACGGCGGTGGCGTTTCTGCAGCGCCAGCAGTACGAGGCGGCCCGGCAGCTCCTGCGCGAGGCGCTCACCGACCCGGAGTGTCCGCTGGACGCCCAGGCCACCTTCCGCGACCTGCTGTCGGCCTCGTTCGGCGGGGAGATCGGGCAGCTGACCGCGGAGGCCATCCGGTGCATGCAGGACGGCAAGGAGGAGCAGGCCCTGGCCACGCTGGACCGGGCCGAGAGCCTGCTGTCCACGATCCCCGAGGACGCCATCCCGCCCCGGCGCCGCCAGGAGCTGGAGCGCCGGCTGTGGTGGGGCTACACGAAGCTCGGCATCCGTCAGGTCGAGGGCGGCATGTGGGAGGGCGCGCTCGAGCCGCTGCTGCGCGCGTGCGCCTTCCAGGACGTGGGGGCCGACCGCCAGGAGGAGACCCGGGGCCCGCTGGTCCGGGCACTGGAGGCGCTGGTGGAGGCGCGCGCCCCCGAGATCCTGCGCCTGGCCGAGGAGGGGGACCTGGACGGAGCCGCGCGGCAGTGCGACGAGCTGTCGGCGTTCCTGGAGGCGGCGATCGCGCGGGGGGTGACGAGGGACGAGCTGGCGCCGGCCCTGGGGCGCACCCAGCAGCTCCTCGAGCGCCTGGGCAGGGCCTCCCGATGACCGGACCGCTCACGCTCGGCCGCCTCCTGGACGAGGCCGCCGACCGCCACCCGCTGACCCCGGCCGTCGTCTTCCAGGGCCGGCGCCTGCCGTACCACGAGCTGAAGACGCGCGCGGACCGCCTGGCCCGGGGCCTGCTGGCGCTGGGCCTGGGGCCCGGCGACCACGTCGTGGTCTGGATGCCGAACTGCGTCGAGTGGAACGTGATCAACTTCGCGGTGGCGAAGGTCGGGGCCGTGACCGTCACCTGCAACAGCCGCTACCGGCCCGTCGAGGTGGACTACCTCCTGCGGCAGTCCGATGCCCGCGCGCTCGTCATGCTGGACCGGTTCGACGCCGCCGGCGTGGACTACCGGGAGCTGCTGCGCCAGATCTGCCCCGACGTGATGTGGCGGCAGGACCGCCGGCTGCACAGCCCCCGGTTCCCGGAGCTGCGTCACGTCATCGTCCTGGGCGAGCACGACCCGGGCTGCCTGGGCTGGGACGACGTCGAGCGTCTGGGCGACACCGTGCCGCCGTCAGACCTGGAGTCCCTGAAGGTGCGGCCCGACGATCCGGCCGAGATGCTGTTCACGTCGGGCACCACCGGCCAGCCCAAGGGGTGTCTGCTCTCGCACGGCAACCTCTGGTACAAGGCCCGCGTCTACCGCGACCTGCACGCCTGGACGCCCCAGGACCGCTACCTGGTCGCCGTGCCGTACTTCCACATCTTCGGCTCGCTGGGCGCCATCGTGGCCAACACGCTGGCCGGCTCCACCCAGGTGCTGATGGACGTGTTCGAGCCCGAAGCGGCCATGCGCCTGATCCAGGACGAGCGAGTGACGATCTTCTCCGGCGTGCCGACGATGTTCATCACGATCCTGGGCCACCCGGCCTTCAAGCAGTACGACCTCCGCTCGCTGCGGACGGGCACCATCGGCGCCGCCCCGGTGCCCATGGAGATGATGACCCGCATCCTCGACCGCGAGGCCGGCCTCGGCCTGGACGCCACCGTCGTCTACGGCCTGACCGAGGCCACCGGCGGCACTCACTGGACCCGCCTGGGCGACCCGATCGACAAGCGCGTGAGCACCGTCGGCCGCGTGTCGCCCGAGCTGGAGGACCGCATCGTCGACCCGGCGACGGGGCGCGTGCTGCCCGCCGGCCAGGAGGGCGAGGTCTGCGTCAAGGGTCCGACCCTCATGCTGGGGTACTACCGGCAGCCGGAGGCCACCGCCGGGAAGATCCGCGACGGCTGGCTGCACACGGGCGACATGGGGGTGAAGGACGCCGAGGGCTACCTCCGGATCACCGGCCGGCTGAGCGACATGATCATCGTCGGGGGGTTCAACACCTATCCGGCCGAGATCGAGAACTTCTACCTGCGGCACCCGAAGATCCTGGACATCTCCGTCGTGGGCGTCCCGGACCCGGTGCTGGGCGAAGTGGTGATGGCCTTCGTGATTCCCAGGGCCGGCCAGACGCTCACGGCCGAGGAGGTCATCGCCTTCGCCCGCGGCCAGATCGCCAACTTCAAGGTGCCGCGCCACGTCGAGATCGTCAGCGAGTTCCCGCTGACCGGCTCGGGCAAGGTGCAGAAGTTCAAGCAGCGGGCCTGGGCCGTCGAGCGCTACGGCTTCCGCGGCCCCGCCTAGGAGTCCGAGGGGGCCGCCTCGCCCCCTCTCGACTGTCAGACCTCGGCGAAGAAGCGGGCGGGGGCGCCCTCGGTGCCGGCGATCTTGTAGAAGGGCGCGAAGAAGCTCACGCGCCGGCGGGGCAGGGCGCCCAGGTTGGTGAGACCCTCCATGATCACCACGCCGGCGCCCAGGATCACCCGGTGCATGGGGAAGTCCTCGGAGGTGAAGTCCGGCAGCCGGGCGCAGTACTCCTCGAAGAAGTCGAACCCGATGCTCTTCGGCCCCCGGGCCACCAGCCACTCGGCCGACTCGGGGGGGAAGTACGGCGAGCGCACGAAGTAGTCGGGCCACGTACCGTACATCCGGTCCGTCCAGCCGGAGTGGAGCAGGACGATGTCGCCGGGCCGCACCTCGTCGGCGCCCCCGCGCCGGAGGTCGTCCACGGTCACGCGGTGGTCGGGGCCGACCCAGGAGAGGTCCACCACGACCGCCTCGCCCGTCACCTGGTCCAGCGAGATCTCGGCGGTGGTGATGCCGTCCTCGAAGACGTGCAGGGGCGAGTCGATGTGGGCGCCGGTGTGCAGGCTGAAGCGGGCGCTGGAGACCTGCCAGAAGCCGGGGCCCCGCCGGTGCGGGGTGACCTCCAGGCGCATGTTCGTCGAGGGCGGGCTCATGGTGCGGTCGTCCACGGTCACCGACAGGTCGATCAGGCGGCGCGGCATCGAGGGCCTCCGGTCAGGTGAGGGGTCGCGCGGGCCGCCCGGGCGGCCGGCGGCCGCGGGTCACGACGAGAGCCGGTCCACGAGCGCCCGGGCCCAGGCCATCTTCTCGGGCGCCATCACCAGCTTGTCGGCGAAGGGCTGGCCGAAGGGGCGCGTGGCGTCGATGCCCAGCTTGGCGGTCACGCCCCGCTCGTCGGCGCTCGGATCGAGCAGGGCGCCCAGGCTGCCCGGGATGACGACCAGGTCGCGGTCGGCTTGCATCCGGGTGGCCACCGCCCACAGCACGTCCGACTCGTCGAACACGTCGATGTCGTCGTCCACGACGACCACCAGCTTCAGGTAGTGGTCCACGCCCAGCACGATGGGGATGACGTGCTTGGCCTCGCCGGGCCGGCTCTGCCGGATGGCCACGTAGGCGGTGAAGGACGAGGTGCCGCTGAGCGGCACGTGCACCGCGGTCACGTTGGGGATGGCCCGGCTCAGCGCGTTCGTGATCTCGGCCTCGCGGATCAGCCCGAGGGTCGTGATGTGGTCGCCGGCGCGGCCGGAGCCGATGGACTGGAACCACGGCCGCTCCCGCATGGCCACCGCCCGGGCCACGAAGACGTGCTCGGTCGAGCGGCGCGAGAAGTAGCCCGTGAACTCGCCGAACGGCCCCTCGGGCTCCCGCACGCCGGGCAGGATCTCGCCCTCGATGACGATCTCGGCCGCGGCCGGCACGTGCAGGTCGATCGTGGCGCAGGGCGCCACCTCCAGCGGCTCGCCCAGCAGGCCGCCCACCACCGCGAACTTGCCGACGTCGGGCGGCGGGTAGGCCAGCGAGCCCATGGAGACCAGCGGGTGCACCCCCAGGACGATCGCGCAGGGCAGGGGCCGGCCGCGGGCCTCGGCCCGGCGCTGGTACTCGAACATGCGCCGCCGGGAGTGCAGGCTCACGCCCAGCCGGTCGCGGCCCTTGAGCTGGAAGCGGTGGTAGCCTTCCGTCTCCACGCCGGTCTCGGGATCGCGGGCCACCAGCAGGCCGGCCGTCAGGTAGCGGCCGGCGTCGCCCGGGAAGTACTCGGGAATCGGAAGCGCTCCCAGGTCGAGCTCGGGGCCGGTGAGGACCCGGCGGCGGAAGGGCGCATCGGCCACCACCACGGGCTTGACGTGGTCCTTGATGCGCCGGGCGTACTCGGCGGCCAGCGCCTGCTCCGGGACCCCCAGGGCGAAGGCCAGCGCCCGGCGGCTGGCCACGACGTTGCAGACCACGGGGATGTCGTGCCCGCGGACCTGCTCGAAGAACAGGATGGGCCACCGGCAGCGCCGCTCGTACTCCAGCACCACCGCCATCATGTCGTGCTGGAGGGCGACGGGCTCGCCGACGCGCACCACCTCGGCGGGGTGGGCGCGCTCGTAGGCGGCGACGAAGCTGCGGAGATCCTGGGCCACGGCGGCCTAGGCTAGCATTGCCCGGCGCCCCTGTGCTATCAGTCTCGGCCGTGCGGTCCTGCCAGAGGGGAGGCCACCAGGGGCGCGATGGCCGCTGACCCGGCCCGTCCGGTGGGCATCGTCGGCCTGGGACTGCTCGGCAGCGCCGTCGCCGCCAGGCTCCTGGCCGCCGGGCGGGCGGTCATCGGGCACGACATCCTGCCGGAGCGGGCCGCGGCGCTGGCCGCAGATCGGAAGAGCAC
>JBBIIW010000244.1:0-5120 GCA_037446305.1 Candidatus Rokuibacteriota bacterium | reverse complement strand
CCGCGCCCGCGGCGATGGCCCCGGCCAGCCCGTCCGGCTCTCGATGGGCCAGCAGGGCACGGGCGGCGACGATCAGGGGGGCCTGCTGGGCGGGGCGCCGGCTGCGGACGAGGCTGGCTCCGGCCCGTCCGGGCATCACCGCCCGGCGAGCTGCCGGTAAGACTTCAGCTTGTTGTAGAGCGTCTTGGGATCCACCCCCAGCACGCGGGCGGCCCGCGTGCGGTTGCCGCCGCAGCGCTGCAGCACCTCGAGGATGTGCCGGCGCTCCACCTCCTCCAGGGGCCGCATCGTCCCGTCCAGCTCCCCGGGCAGGGTGGCGGGCAGGTGCAGGGCGATCTCGGCCGCCGTCACCTCCCGGTCGTCGCTCAGCACGCTGAGCCGCTCCACGACGTTGCGCAGCTCCCGCACGTTGCCGGGCCAGGAATACCGGGAGAGGAGGGCCATCGCCTCGGCGGTGACCTTCACCGGCGGCCGGCCGGGCGGCGCCACCTGCCGGGCGAAGTGCTCCACCAGCAGCGGGATGTCCTCGACGCGCTGGCGCAGGGGCGGCACCTCGATGACGACCACGCCCAGCCGGTAGTAGAGGTCCAGCCGGAACTGGCCGTCGGCGGTGGCGCGGGCCAGGTCCTTGTTGGTGGCGGCGATGATGCGCACGTCCACGTGCAGCGTCCGGTCGCTGCCCAGACGGCGGATCTCCCCGCGGTCCAGCGCGCGCAGGAGCTTGGCCTGCATGGCCACGCTCATCTCCCCGACCTCGTCCAGGAACAGCGTGCCCATGTGGGCCAGCTCCAGCAGGCCGTGGCGGCGGGCGGTGGCGCCGGTGAACGCTCCCCGCTCGTGGCCGAACAGCTCCGACTCCAGCAGCTCGTCGGGCAGCGCCGCGCAGTTCAGCGCCAGGAAGGGCAGCTCGCGGCGGGCGCTGCCCCGGTGGATGGTGCGCGCGGCCAGCTCCTTGCCGCTGCCGCTCTCGCCCAGGATCAGGACGTTGGACGAGGACTGGCTGGCCCGCTCCAGGACGCTCCGCAGCCGCTCCATGGCGCGGCTGTGGCCGTACAGCAGGGGCGCGGCCTCCTGCTGGAAGACCGCGCGGCGCAGCGAGCGGTTCTCCAGCCGGAGACGCCGGTACTCGGCGGCCCGGGCGATGGCCTGCAGCAGCTCGGCCAGCTGGAACGGCTTGGTGACGTAGTCGAAGGCGTGGAGCCGGACGGCCTCGATGGCCGTCTCCACCTCGGCGTAGCCGGTGATGATGATGGCCTCGGCGTCGTGGCCGTCGGCCCGCATCTGCTGGAGCACCTGGATGCCGCCCCGGCCGGGCACGCGGACGTCCAGCACGACGATGTCGAACTCCTGCTCGGCCAGCAGCCCCAGGGCCGCCTCGCCGTCGGCGGCCGCGGCCACGGTGAAGCCCCGGCGGGCGAGGCCCTGGACGAGCAGCTCGCGCAGGTCGTGCTCGTCCTCGACGACCAGCAGGCGAAGCGCGTCGAGCATCGGCCCTCCCGGGGGCACGGGCGGCCCCACGCGTTCGGTGCGCGTCGAGCCTAGCGCACGCCCCGGCCCGACACCAAGAAAACCCGGCGTCTAGAATGGCGGCATGGAGGGAGGCGCCCGGCTCGCCGAGGCCCTGCGGGCGCGGCTCGCGGCCGGCAGCCGGGCCGCCCTCACGACCCTGCTCGAGGCCGTCCACCCCGCCGACCTGGCCGGGGCCCTGCCCGAGCTGCTCCCCGAGCAGCGGGTGGCCCTGTTCCGGCTCCTGTCGCCGGACCGGGCGGGCGAGGTGCTGTCCGAGATGGACGACGACACCCTGCTCCAGCTCGTCCAGGGGCTCGACGAGGCCGAGGTCTCGAAGATCCTGGACCGCATGGCGCCCGACGAGGCGGCCGGCGTGGTCGAGGAGCTGCCGCCCGAGCAGGCCGAGAAGGTCCTGCGCCTCATGACCGCCGAGCGCTCCGAGGACGTCCAGGAGCTGCTCGAGTACCCGGAGGACAGCGCGGGTCGGGTGATGTCGCCCGCCGTGCTGGCCGTGCCCGAGTCGGCCACGGTGGCCGCGGTCATCGAGCACGTCCGCCGGGCGGCGCCCGACGACCGGGGCTTCGACGTCTACGTGGTGGACGCCCACGGCCACCTGCTGGGAACCGTGCCACCCCGGCGGCTGCTGATCGCCGCCCCGGCCACGCCCGTGTCCGCCATCCTGGAGCCCGACGTGGTGACGGTGACCCCGGAGACCAATCAGGAGGAGGTGGCGCGGCTCGTGGCCCGCTACGGCCTGGCCTCGGTCCCGGTGGTGGACCGCGACCGGCGCCTGCTCGGCGTCATCGACGTCGAGGACGTGATCGAGCTGCTGGGCGAGGAAGCCTCGGAGGACATCTTCCGCCTGGCGGGGTCCGACGCCGCCGAGCTGGAGCGCCGCTCCCCCACGCGCATCGCGCTCATGCGGCTGCCCTGGATCCTGATCATGCTGGCCATGGAGCTGGTCGCCGCCGCCGTCATCCGGGCGTACGACCGGACCCTGAGCCAGGTCATCCTGCTGGCCTCGTTCATCCCGGTGATCCAGGCGCTGTCGGGCAGCACGGGGCTGCAGTCGGTGACGATGGTCGTGCGCGGCCTGGCCACCGGCGACATCCGCCCGGACCGCTGGTGGCGCCCGTTGTGGCGTCAGCTGCAGACCACCGCCCTGCTGGCGACCGTGTGCGGGGCGCTGGCCGGCGCGGTGGGGGCGGCCTGGCACGGCACCCTGGCCTTCGGCGCCGTGGTGGCGCTGGCGATGTTCATCTCCGTCAACGTGTCGGGGCTGGCGGGCACCGCCTTCCCGCTGCTGTCCAGGCGCCTGGGCTTCGACCCGGCCCTGACCGCCGGCCCGTTCGCGACCGCCTTTCAGGACGTGGTGGGCGTCACCATCTACCTGGCCCTGGCCACCGCCCTGCTGCCCTGGCTGGCCTGACCCGGGGCGTCAGGCGGCCCGCCGGCGCTGGCCGCCCATCAGCTCCTGCTTCCGCTCCTGCAGCTGCCGCCCCAGCTCGGCCAGCCGCTCGTCGCCCAGCTCCCGGGCCTGGGCGAAGATCTCGCCCTCCTCCTCCTTCACGTGGTGCTGGACGGCGTCCTTCAGCTGCCTGATCCGCTCGCCGAGCTGCTCGTCATCGACGGGCAGGCTCCGGATCTCGCCGAGCATGTCTTCACCTGCTGGTGCTCCCGCTCGGCCTCCTGCACCAGGGCGCGGGCTTCTTCCCGCTCGCGGAGGGCCGGGTAGAAGATCTCCTCCTCGATTCGGGCGTGGACCTCCAGCTCCTGGGCGATCCGGTCCACGAGCTGCTGGCGCTTCTTGCGCGCCCGGGTCGTGGTCTTGCCGAACTCGGTCATGAGCTTCTTGACGGCGTTGTGGTCCTTCTTCAGCAGGTCCGTCGCTTTCATGCGAACCTCCCCTGGCGGTGGAGCCTCCAGGGGCGCCGAGCAGCAAAGGCAGTGCCGTCGAGGGCCGGCCCTCAGTGGTGGCAGGCCAGGCAGTCGAGCGGCGCCCGCGCCCCGCGCTGGTTCTGCGCCCGGTGGCAGTTCACGCACCAGCCCATGGTGAGGGGGGGCGCCGGCGGCTGCAGCCCCATCAGGTGGAGCAGGTCATTGGCGAGGGTGCGGCCGGTCCGCGCGCCGACGACCCGCATGCGCTCGACGGGGCCGTGACAGGTCTGGCAGGCGACGCCGGCCCGGACGTGCGCCTTGTGGGGAAAGTACGTGAACTCCGGCACGCTGAAGACCCGGACCCAGGGGATGGGCTGCCGGCGGTTCCAGTACTCGTGGATCTTCCGGATCTCCGGGTTGTCCTGAGCGCCGATGACCCGGTGACATCCCATGCACCGCTCCACGGACGGCAGCCCCGCCGCCGGGCCGCGCCGGGCGTCGGCGTGGCAGTAGAGGCACGGGATGCCGTAGGAGCCCGCGTGGATCAGGTGGCTGAAGAAGATGGGCTGCCGCGGGGCGCCGGGGATCTCGACCACGGGCAGGGCGTCGCCCGGCTGGAACGGCGGCTGGGCCAGCGTGCGCAGGTAGGCCACGATCTGCCGGGCCTGCGTGTCGTTGAGATGCCCGCGGAACGGCGGCATGGTCGGCGCCAGGCCCTCGGCCGGCCCGCCGTTGAGGATCACGTTGACCAGGAACGCCTCCGGCAGGGGGTTCATGATCCGGCCGTCGGTCAGGTCCGCCGGCCGGGTGGCGAACCCCGCCGCCGAGGGACCGTCGCCGCGGCCGCTCTCGCCGTGGCAGACGGCGCACTGGCGCAGGTAGAGGGCTCGCCCCTCCGCGACGTCGGCCGGCCGGCCGGCCCCCGGCCCCGCCGCGCCGGCCGACCAGCGCCCGGAAGCCGCCAGGGCGGTCACGGTCAGCAGGAGGAGGCCGACGAGCGCCAGGGTCCAGCGCCCCATGGGCGCTCCTGGACTACTGTTGGACCTGGCGCGCCCGGCGCGTCAGGTAAAAATGTCGCACCGAGCTGTAGAGGTCCAGCGTCGTCTCTTCCACGCCCTCGAACAGCTCGTAGTTCAGGGCCCGCTCGTTGACCGTCTCGGTGACCGACATGGCCAGCCGCTCCCAGACGAAGGGTATCAGCCATGTCAGGGGGTTCATCAGGCTGTCCACGCCACGACCGATGCCGTCGCGGACGGTCATCGGGGGCATCACCGGCAGCACCAGGTAGGGGCCGGGCCCCAGCCCCCAGACGCCCAGGGTCTGCCCGAAGTCCTCGTCGCTGGGCACCAGCCCCGCCTCGCGCGCCGGGTCGAGCAGGCCGCCGAATCCGATGGTGCTGTTGAGGGCGAAGCGCGAGAGCTCGCGCAGCGCGCCCTCGAACTTGCCCTGCAGCAGGCTGTTGACGACGCGCGGCACCACGCCGAGGTTGGTGAAGGCGTTCTCGATCATGATCTGGATCTGCTCGTGCACGACCGCCCGGTAGCCCCGGGCCACCGGCTTCAGCACGTAGCGGTCCAGGTAGTAGAAGTTGAAGTTGAACATGCGCTCGTTGAACGGCTCCCAGGGGTCGTAGACCTCGTCCACGTCCTCGTCGAGGTCGTCCGGGCCCTCGGCCGGAGCCGGCACCTGCGCCAGCCGGCGGGCCGGCCCGACGTCGCCGGACGCCGGCGCCG
>JBBIIW010000243.1:0-5141 GCA_037446305.1 Candidatus Rokuibacteriota bacterium | reverse complement strand
GGACGTACGACACGCCGGGCCTCCTGTTCGTCAACCGGTCGAGCTGGGCGCACGTCGTGGCCGAGGCGGCGCGCCTGCTGGGGCTGGAGCCGGCGGCGCTGCTGGAGCCGGCCGAGCTGGAGGCCCTGGCCGGCCGCCGCAGCCCGCACGGCATCATCGTGCCGCCGGCGCCGGCCTGAGCCCGGGACCCCCGGGACGCAGGAGCTTGTGAATCTCGATGGCGACGATGATCGTCGCGGCCACCAGCACTATCCGGATCCACGTCGCGACGTCGAGAGGCTCGACCCGGAGCAGGCGCTGCGTCCACGGCAGGTAGAGCGCGCCGACATGCACGGCCAGCGCCGCCCCGGTGGCCAGGAACAGGAAGCGATTCGACCACGGACTGAGGGCGAAGACCGAGCGTCGCTCCGACCGCGAGTTGCCGACGTGGAAGACCTGGAACAGCACCATGGTCGTCAGGGCGACGCTCTGGGCGTGCGCGAGACCGCGCCCCTCGGCCAGCGCCCAGGCGAACGTGCACAGCGTGCCGGCGGCCATGACCAGCCCCGTCACGACCGTGCGCTCCCACAGGAGCGGCGACAGGATTCCCTCGCGGCGCGAGCGCGGGGGCCGGCGCAGCACGTCCGGCTCGCCGGGCTCGAACGCCAGCGCGACGTCCTGCAGACCGTTCGTGACCAGGTTCAGCCAGAGGATCTGCGCGGGCAGGAAGGGCAGCGGCCACTGCGCGAGCAGCGCCGCGACGATGGCGGCGATCTCGGCCGCGCCCGTGGAGATCAGGAAGAACGTGACCTTGCGCAGGTTGTCGAAGGTGATCCGCCCCTCCTCCACCGCGGCGTAGATGCTCACGAAGTTGTCGTCCGCCAGCACCATGTCGGCGGCCTCCCGCGCCACGTCGGTCCCGCTCCGCCCCATCGCGATTCCGATGTCGGCGGTCTTGAGGGCCGGCGCGTCGTTCACGCCGTCCCCGGTGACCGCCACCACCTCGCCGTGGCTCTGCAGGGCCTGCACGACGCGCAGCTTGTGCTCGGGCGCCACCCGGGCGTACACGGCCACGTCGCGGACCCGCCGGCGCAGCTCGGCCTCGTCCAGGGCCTCCAGCGCCTCCCCGGTGAGCGCGGGGGCCTCGGGCGGGGCGATGCCGAGATCGGCGGCGATCGCCCGGGCAGTGCCGGCGTGGTCGCCGGTGATCATCACCACCCGGATGCCCGCCTCCCGGCAGCCGGCGATCGCCGCTCGCACCCCGGGGCGCGGGGGATCCATCGCCCCCTGCAGCCCGAGGAAGACCAGGCCCTCCGGCTCGGGCACGCGCTCGGGCGTGAGGAGCGGCGCGGGGAGCGGGCGGTAGGCCATGCCGAGCACGCGGAGCCCCTCGGAGGCGAGCTCCCGGGCGGCCGCATGCACCAGGCCGGCATCGAGGGGCACCGTACCCGCCTCGGTCAGCATCGCGCTCGACATCTCCAGCAGCTTCTCCGGCGCCCCCTTCACGAAGACGGCATGGCGGCCGTCCCGTTCCCGGATCGACGCCGAGTACCGCCGCTCGGGCTCGAAGGGGATCTCCGCGCAGACCTTCCAGGCCAGCCGCGCGTCGGCCGGGTCGACGCCGAGGCGGGCGGCGGCCACGAGCAGGGCCGCCTCCGTGGGATCGCCGCGCGTCTGCCATCCGTCCTCGGCCGGCACGACCTCGGCCTCGTTGGTCAGGGCGCCGGCCAGCAGCGTGAGGTGGAGCGGCGAGCCGTCCGGCGGCGAGGCCCGGCCGTCGGCCACCGGGAAGACTCGCCCGCCGGCCCAGATCTTCTGCACCGTCATCCGGTTCTCGGTCAGCGTGCCGGTCTTGTCCGAGCCGATCACGCTGGCGCTGCCGAGGGTCTCGACGGCGGGCAGGCGCCGGATGATGGCGTTGCGCCGCGCCATGCGCCGCACGCCGAGGGCCAGCGTGATCGTGAACACGACCGGCAGCCCCTCCGGCACCGCCGACACGGCCATGGCGACGGCCGCCATGAACATGTCGGCGGCCCGCTCGCCGCGGGCGATCCCGATGGCGAGGACGGCGGCAGCCGCCACCACCACCACGATCCCGACCACCCGGGCGAAGCGCGTCATCCGCTCCTGCAGCGGCGTGGCCGCCCGCTCGCCCCGCCGCACGTGCTCGGCGATCCGGCCCAGCTCCGTCCGGCTGCCGGTGGCCACGACGTAGCCGCGGCCGCGGCCGCCGGTCACCACCGTGCCGGCGTGGACGAGGTTGGTCCGGTCTCCCAGCGCCCGCTCCGGGAGGTCCAGCACGGCGGTGGACTTCGCCACCGGCACCGATTCGCCGGTCAGCAGCGACTCGTCCACCATGAGCGCGGTGACGGCGGTCAGGCGGATGTCGGCCGGCACCCGCGTGCCCGACTCGAGGAGGACCAGGTCGCCGGGCACCAGGTCGCGGCTCTCGATGTCCCACTCCCGTCCCTCGCGGATGACCCGGGCGCGGGGGGCCACCAGGTGCATGAGGGCCCGCACCGAGACCTCGGCGCGGTACTCCTGGACCAGGCCGATGACGGCGTTGAGGATCAGCACGGCGGCGATCACGATGGCGTCCGCGTACTCGCCGAGCAGCAGGGTGACAGCGGTGGCGGCCACCAGGATGTAGATGAGCGGGCTGGTGAACTGGTGCAGCAGGATGCCCAGCAGGCTGGGCGGGGGCGCCTCCTCGAGCGCGTTGGGGCCGTACCGGGCCCGGCGCGCCTCCACCTCCTGGCGAGCGAGGCCCCCGGGGCCGGTCCGCAGCCGCCGCTCGACCTCGGCACGCTCGAGCGCGTGCCAGGACACCGGCTCCTGCGCGGCGGTCTCCACGGTCATCAGGGCCATTCATCCGCTGGATGGTGCTGGCGTCAAGCCGGCGCCGGGCGAGGCCGGTCCCGGCTGTGGGTCGAGGCGTGCGACCTCATCGCCCGCCCGGCCCGAGGTCGAGGGCCAGGAGCGGCCCCGCGAAGAAGTAGCCCGCCACCGCCACCAGGAGCGCGCCCAGCAGGTTCAGCCCCAGGCCGGCCCTGAGATCTCCTGGCCGTACGTCCGCTCCACGTACGCCTTCAGGATGACGTTGGGCGGTGTGCCGATCAGCGTGCCCACGCCGCCGATGCTCGCCGCGTAGGCGATCCCGAGCATCAGGGCGGTGGCGAAGGCCCCGGCCGCCGCCGGCTGGTCCCCGAGCCGCGCGCGCACCAGGTGGATGACGCTGACGCCGATCGGCAGCATCATGGCCACGGTGGCGGTGTTGGAGACCCACATGCTGGTGAGGGCGGTGGCCAGCATCAGGCCGCCGATCACCATCCGGGGCCGGGTGCTGACGACGCGCAGCGTGTGGAGCGCGATCCGCCGGTGCAGGTCCCAGCGCTGCATGCCGAGCGCGAGGATGAAGCCACCCAGGAACAGGAAGATGACGGGATCCGCGTACGGCGCCGTCGCCTCGCCGATCGTCCGCCCGCCGAGCGGCGGCAGGAGCGCGACCGGCAGCAGGGCCGTCACGCTCAACGGCAGGGCCTCGCTCAGCCACCAGACGGCCATGAGCGCCCCCACGGCGGCCGTCACCCGGCCCTCGGGCGTCAGCCCGCGCACGATCTCGCCGGCTGGATCGAGCTGCGCCGCGGGCAGGAGCAGGTAGGCGCTGACCGCGACGAGCGGGCCGGCCACGAGGCCCGCCCACCGGATGCGACGCCCCGTGCGCCCCTCGGGCTCCGTCAGCGGGGCCGTGGTGCCTTGCACCGCCGCCCGCAGGTGCGCGATGTTCGGGGTCCGTCCATGAACCCGCGCATGGTAGTCAGTCCCCGCCGGCTTGTCGAGGCATGACCCACCGGCCGCTCCCGGTCGCGCGCCTGGGCCATCTGCTGGCATCGGAGCAGGGACTGACGACCGCCGAGGCCGAGCAGCAGCGGCAGCGCCACGGCGGCAACGACATCCTCGAGGCGCCGCCCCGGCCGTGGCTCGACCTCGCGCGCGACACGGCCGGCGACCCGATGCTCTGGTTCCTGGCCGGCGTGGCCGTGCTCTACGCCGCCGTCGGCGACACCGCCGAGGCCCTCACGCTGGCCGTGGCCATCATCCCGCTGGTCGGCATGGATGCCTTCCTGCACCGGCGCACCCAGACCTCGACGGAGGGCCTCAAGGGCCGGCTGGCCAGCCGCGCGACCGTCATCCGGGACGGCGCGCCGGTCTCGATCCCGGCTGCGGCCGTCGTGCCGGGAGACCTGGCCCTCGTGGCGCCCGGGGAGCCCTTCCCCGCCGACGGCGTGGTGGTCGGGGGCGCCGACCTGCAAGCCGACGAGTCGTCCCTGACGGGCGAGGCCTACCCGGTGGCCAAGCGTCCGCTGCCCGGGCCGCCGGGCCCGGGCGAGGAGCCGCCGGTGGCGACCGCGCACTGGGGCTTCGCGGGCACCCGGCTGCTGACCGGCCGGGCCATCGTGCGCATCGTGTTCACGGGCGGCGAGACGCTCTACGGCCAGATCGTCCGCTCGGCGACCGAGGGCCGGCAGGCCCGCACGCCGCTCCAGCGCGGGATCGAGCGCCTGGTCGCCGTGCTGCTGGTGCTCGCCGCCGTGGTCTGCCTGCTGCTGGCCGCCGTCCGGCTGCACCAGGGCTACGGCTGGGTGGACGCGCTCGTCAGCGCGGTGACGCTGGCCGCCGCCGCCCTGCCCGAAGAGTTCCCGGTCGTCTTCACGTTCTTCCTCGGGGTCGGCGTCTACCGGCTGGCCCGGCGCCAGGCCCTGGTCCGGCGCGCCGTGGCGGTGGAGAACATCGGCCGCGTCTCGGTCGTGTGCTCCGACAAGACGGGGACCATCACCGAGGGACGCCTGCGGCTCGTCCGGTCCCTGCCCGCCGGCGGTGTGGCCCGGGACCGCCTGCTGGCGCTCGCGGCGGCGGCCTCCCGGGCGGAGAGCGGCGATCCGATGGATGCGGCCATCCGGGCCGAGGCGGCGGCCGCCGGCGCGCTCGGCCAGGCGCCCGAGATCCTGGCCCGGTTCCCGTTCACCGAGGCGCGGAAGCGCGAGACGGCGGTGATCCGGGAGCCCGGCGGCGCCGCGGTCGCCGCCACCAAGGGCGCGGCCGAGGTGGTCCTCGCCATGGCGGCGCTGGCGCCCGCGGAGCGGGAGGGCACGCCCAGCACC
>JBBIIW010000242.1:0-5145 GCA_037446305.1 Candidatus Rokuibacteriota bacterium | reverse complement strand
CGGTGCCCGGCGGCACCGCCGCCAGCGGCTGCCCGGCGCGGGCGGAGGTGAGCAGCGCGATCACGGCCAGCAGGGCCAGGAACGCATGGGCCAGGCAGCCGTGGAAGATCGCCAGCACGTCCTGGAGGAGCACGACCCGGAGCCCGCCCAGCACCCCCTGCGTGACGACCATCACCACGGCCGCCAGCCCCAGCAGCCGCAGCCGGCCGCCGCGGGGCCAGAGCGCCGCCGCCAGGGCCAGCGTCAGGAGCCCCACCAGGGCGCCGATCAGGCGGTGGCTGTGCTCGTAGAACACCCCCCCGACCATCTTCGAGGGGGGATAGAGGAACATGTTGTGGCCGAAGGTGGTCGGCCAGTCGGGCACGGCCAGGGCGTTGCCCGTGTTCGTCACCAGCCCTCCGAAGAGGATCAGGGCGAGCGTGCCCGCCCCCGTGACCAGCGCCAGCCGGTGCGCCATGCCGCCGCCCCTCAGTGCCGCCCGCCTCCCGCCCGCGCCGGCGCCGGCTGCCACTGGGGCAGGAAGTCCTCGCGCGACTCGGGCGCGCTGTACTCGTACGGGCCGCGGTAGACGGTGGGCAGCGTGTCGCCCCAGTTCAGGTGCGGCGGCGGCGAGGGCGCGGCCCACTCCAGCGTGTTGGCGTTCCACGGGTTCACCGGTGCCTTGCGACCGGCGAAGAGCGACCAGAAGAAGTTGATCACGAACGGGATCTGCGACAGCCCCAGGCAGATGGCGCCCACCGTCATGAGCACGTTCCAGTGCTGGAGCGGCTGCAGGAAGTCGTACTGCAGCGGGTTGTAGATCCGCCGCATGTGGCCGCCCACGCCGATGATGTGCATGGGGAAGAAGGTCACGTTGAAGAAGACGAAGGTCGGCCAGAAGTGCAGGTGGCCGAGGGCGGTGTTCATCATGCGCCCGAACATCTTGGGGAACCAGTAGTAGATGGCGGCGAAGGCCCCGAAGATGGAGCCGCCGAACACCACGTAGTGGATGTGGGCCACGATGTAGTAGGTGTCCTGGATGTAGATGTCCACCGGCGTGGAGGCCATGAAGATGCCGCTCAGGCCGCCGATGACGAACATCCACACGAAGGCCAGCGCGTTGAGCATGGGCACCGTGAACTGGATGCGCCCGCCCCACAGCGTGCCCAGCCAGTTGAACGTCTTGATGGCCGAGGGCACGGCGATGATCATCGTGGTCACCGTGAAGGCCATGCCCAGGGCGGGGTTCATGCCGCTCACGAACATGTGGTGGCCGTAGACGATCCAGGACAGGAAGGCGATGGCGATCATGGAGAAGGCCATGGCGTGGTAGCCGAAGACCGGCTTGCGGGCGAACACGGGCAGGATCTCGGAAGCGATACCCATGGCGGGCAGGATCAGGATGTAGACCTCCGGGTGCCCGAAGTACCAGAACAGGTGCTGCCAGAGCAGGGGTTCGCCGCCGCCGGAGGGCGTGAACCAGGAGGTGCCCAGCGTGCGGTCGAACAGCAGCATGGCCACGGCCGAGGTCAGCACCGGCAGGGCCAGCAGCAGCAGGATGGCGGTGATGAACAGGGCCCACACCACCAGGGGCATCCGGAACAGCTTCATGCCCGGCGCCCGCATGTTGATGACGGTGGTGATGTAGTTGATGGACCCCATCATGGAGGAGACGCCGAGGACGAACAGGCTGATGCACCAGAGGTTCTGGCCCCAGTTGGTCCCCGTGTAGTCGGGCACCGCGCTCAGCGGCGCGTAGGACGTCCAGCCGGCGGCGGCGTGTCCGCCCTCCACGAAGAAGCCGGCCAGCATGAGCACGCCGGCGGCGGCGGCCACCCAGAAGGACAGCATGTTCAGGAAGGGGAAGGCCATGTCGCGGGCGCCGATCATGAGCGGGATCAGGAAGTTGCCGAAGGCGCCGGCCAGGATGGGCATCACCACGAAGAAGATCATGATCGTGGCATGCATGGTGAAGGCCATGTTGTACTGCCCCGGCTCCAGGATCCCCCCCGTCTCGGTGAGGATCCAGCCCAGGCCGGGCACCGGCGTCTCCGGCCAGGCCAGCTGCCAGCGGACGACCAGCGCCAGCAGCCCGCCCAGGATCATCATGATCAGGCCCAGGAACAGGAACTGGCGCGCGATCATCTTGTGGTCGGTGGAGAAGATGTACGTGCGCACGAAGCCCAGCTCGTGATGCCCGCCGTGGGCGACGTGCGCGTGCGCGGTGGCCGGAGTCGCACTCATGGTCTCGGGCTCCCCCCTTCGGTGGCGGCCGGCAATGCCGCCGTCGTCAACGGCGCCTCGGCGCGCAGGTTCTCGGCCGCCCAGCGCTCGTACTCCTCGGCCGTGTGCACGTAGACCCAGCCCCGCATGCCGGAGTGGCCGAAGCCGCACAGCTCGGCGCAGGGCAGCTCGTACTGGCCGGGCCTGGTGGCCTCGAACCAGGCCGGGATCTCGCGGCCCGGCACGGCGTCCTGCTTGAGGCGGAACTGGGGGACGAAGAAGCTGTGGATGACGTCCTCGGACCGGAGGTTCACGCGGACCGGCCGGTTGACCGGCACGTGCATCTCGTCGAGGAACGTCTTGTCGTCGGCGGTCCCGAACTGGCCGTCGGGGCCCGGGTAGGTGACCTGGAAGTTGAACTGCTTGGCGGTGACCCGGACCACGAAGTCCGTCTGGGGCATGGTCATCTTGATGCGCGACCAGGCGGGGACGCTCAGGAAGGTCAGGATGACCAGGATCAGGGCCGGCACCACCGTCCACACGATCTCCAGGGCGGTGTTGCCGTGCGTGTAGCGGGCCCGGCGGCCGGGCCGGTCCCGGTACACGATGATGAAGCCGAGGAAGGCCACGGTCACCAGGATGAAGGTGACCCCGGTGATCGCGTAGATGAGACCGAACAGCCAGTCGATGTCCTGGCCGTACGTGGAGACGTTCTCCGGCAGCCACCAGCTCAGCATGCGCCCCTGGCCTCCCTCGCTGGAATGGGTGACGTCAGGACTTCTTCATCTCGAAGCTGACCCTGGCCGTCTCGCCCGCCTTCACCTCGACGTCCTTGGTCTGCTTGCCCAGCGTCTCGTGCCAGACCTCGACCGTGTGCTTGCCGGGCGGCACGTTCTCGATCTTGACCGCGCCCTCCTGGTCGGTCACGCCGAAGTACGGCGTCGGCACGACGGCGATCCAGCCGAGCATCCAGGAGTGGACGTCGCAGGTCACCTTGATGACCTCGGGCTTGGTGAACTTCTCGGTCATCACCTTCTTGAACTTGGGCTGGGCCTTGTTGATGGCCGGGTTGGCCGACGAGTAGGTGTGGATGTTGTGCAGGATGCCGTCCGAGTTCTTGATGTCGATCTCGCCCGGGGTCATGGCCACCACGTGGGGCACGAACTTGCACCCGTGCTGGTCGATGACGGCCTTGGCCGCCTTGGCCTGCCCCTTGGCGCTGGGCACCGACACCACGGCGTTGGCCAGGCCCTTGTTCGGGCCCACCGCGACCTTCTCGAGGGTGGCCTCCTCGCCGCAGACCTTGGTGTCCTTGTTGATCTTCAGCTTCTCGACGACCGGGGCGCCGTTGTACTTGACCTCGGCCACGATGGTGCCGCCGCCCTGAGCCGTGGCTCCGGGCAGGCCGAGGAACGCGAACGCCGCGGCGGCCACGGCCAGGGCGGTGAACGCTCCGAATGCCTTCCGCATGACTCTTCGTCCTCCTCCAGACTGGGTTACGACCGCCGGTTCGCCACCCGGACGACCAGCACCATCGCCGCCAGGGTGAGAAGCGCAACCACGGGAGGCACGACGAAACGGCGGTTCGACTGCGGCTCCTCCAGGCGCAGATAGTACCACGATGTCAGCGACATGCGGCTCCCCGTCTCCCCCCGGTGGCCGTCCCAGGCCTGGAAGGCGACGGGGATGAACGTGGCCGGGGTGAAGGTGGTCCGGTCGCCGCCCGAGGCCGCCAGGGCGCGCTTCATGACCAGGCGGTACTGCCCGTTGTCGAAGACGGCCTTGCCCGTCACTTCCGACCCCGGCAGGGGCTTGATGGCCGCCGGCCCGTTGGCCGCCGCATCGAAGGCGCCCCGGCCCTGCTCCCAGCGCAGCAGGTAGACGGCCTCGGTCTCGCTGCCCATCAGGAAGTAGGGGCGCTCGCCCGCCCCCGCCGGCTTCGGCGGGAACTGCACCGAGATGGCGTCGGCGAAGACCTTGCGGGCGGCGTCGGCCTTCGACTCCGTGGGGTCGTCCCACGTCAGGTGGAAGGCGATCTCGCGCTCGTTCCAGGCCACCCGCACGCCCACCAGGTCGATCGAGGGGTTGAAGTTCCGCGGGTCGACGATCACCTGCCCCATCAGCGGCATGTTCTGGGCGGGCATCGCCCTCCAGAACTCGGCATCGGGGTCGTCCGGGATGTCCTGGCCGGTGGCCCGCCCGATGAGCAGGGTCGCGTAGTCGGGCGAGGCCGGGCCCAGCGACAGGATGTAGTTCGTCAGGTGCCAGACGTCCTCGGGGAACTCCACCGAGTCCAGGAAGGCCGGCATGGGCGTGCCGAGCACGCCCACGGCGAGCCGCATGGCGATGTCCTCGCGCCGGGCCCCGCCGCGGAAGGTCCAGCGCTTGGTGAGGTTGGCGGGCCGGATGGGATGGCCCCAGTCGTCCTCCAGCTCGTCGCGCGAGGGCCCGTCGCCCCGGCCCGCGCTGCCGTGGCACTTGTGGCACTCGATGGCCTCGAACATCTCCTTGCCCCGGGCGATGGACTTCTCGGACGAGGCCACGTCGGGCGGCAGCTTGGCCGGCTCCGGCTTCTCCTGGAACTTCTCGGCGGCGAAGGTCTTGATGTAGGCGACCAGGTCCCAGCGCTCGCGCTCGGGCAGCACCGCCCAGCCCGGCATGGAGGTGCCGGGCATGCCCTGCGTGATCACGCGGAAGAGGTCCTGGTCGGTCGGGACGCGGTTGGACGTCGAGCGGATCTTGTAGACGCCGCTCGTGAAGTCGCGCGGCCGCGGGTCGAGCAGCTCGGCGGCCGGCCCCTGGCCGTCGCCCTTCAGGCCGTGGCAGCCGGCGCACCGCAGCTCGTAGAGGCGCTTGCCGGCCTCGGGATTGCCGGGCTGCGCGTGTCCGGGGGACGCCACGGCCAGCAGGGCCAGGACGATGATGGCCGCCACGCCACCGAGC
>JBBIIW010000241.1:0-5164 GCA_037446305.1 Candidatus Rokuibacteriota bacterium | reverse complement strand
AGCAGGGCATGCGCACCCTGCGCCAGGACGGCTGGGCCAAGGCCCTGGCCGGCGTGACCACGGTCGAGGAAGTCCTGCGCGTCACCCAGGAAGACGCCTGACCCGCCGCCGGCCGGGGGCGGGGCTCAGTCCGTGGCGCCCGGCACCCGCCGGAGCGGGCCGCCCAGAGCCCGGACCACCGCCGCCACGTTGGGGTCGGGCGTGCCCATCGGCAGCACGCACCCCGGCCCCACGATGAGGCCCCGGCCCCCGGTCCGGGCCACCGCGTCGCGAGCCTCGGCCGCCGCCTCCTCCGGCGTCCCTTCCCGCAGCGTCTTCCACTGGTTCAGGCCGCCGATGACAGCGCCCGGCACCTGCCGCAGGCCGGCCTCCAGCGAGGGGGGCGTGGCGCGGTCGTCCCAGTTCCAGGCCTGGCCCGGCAGGCGCGCCAGGCGGTCGAACATCAGGCGGTCGCCGTGGCAGTGCACGACGGTGAGCAGGGCGCGCCCGCGCACCGACTCCAGCACGCGCCGGTCGTACGGCTCGCCGAACTCCGCGTACTCCGCCTCGGTGTGGAGCGTCCGGCTCGCCGCCTGGATGGAGTAGAAGATGCCGGACACGCCCTCGTCGAGGGCGCGGGCGGCGAAGCGGATGACCGTCTCCGTGATGGCTTCCAGGGCGTCCTTCACCACCCCCGGGCGCTCGCGCAGGTCGGCGTTCAGGCGCTCGCCGGAGAGCTTGCGCGCCAGCGACAGGGGCGAGAAGACGGTGGGGAGCACCGGGGCGTCGCCGATCCGGCGGTCGAAGCCCATGCGCACGATCACCTCCAGCTGGTGGGCCCAGCCGGCGGCGCTCGCCGGATCGAGCGGCCGGATGCGCCGCCAGTCGTCGGCATCGCGGACCGCGCAGCGGGCGCAGGGCCGGTGGCCGTCGGGCCGCAGCGCCTCGCCCTCCACGCAGCCCCAGGCCTCGACGGCGTAGCCGCCGGTCGGCGTGATCTTGAGGAAGTCCGAGCCGTAGCGCTCGTGGAAGCGCAGGGTGGCCTGGGCCAGGCCGGCCGGGTTGCGGTCCACCTGCGGGAAGTGGCGCCAGACCGCGTACGGCACCCGGTCCACGGGCTCCCGGGCGATGGCGGCCAGGATGCGCTCCCGCCGGCTCATGGTCTTCATGTCCTGACGACCCCCGCGTCGGGCATCGGGCGACCCCCGGCGGTCATCCGGGGAAGTTCATGGCGTCCACGAACAGCGGCTCGAAGTCGGGATGGGCGGCCAGGGAGACGTGCTCGATGGCCCGCGCGATCTCGGCCGCCCGGGCCCGCTCGGCCTCGGAGAGGAGGCAGAGCTGCGCGCCGAGGATGGCCGCGTTGCCGACGTAGCGGATCTTCCCGGGCGGCAGGGCGGGGATGAGGCCGATGCGGGTGGCGCTGCGGATGGAGATGTAGTTGCCGAAGCCTCCGGCCAGCATCAGCTCGTCGAGGTCGCCGGCGCCCACGCCGGCCACCCGCAGCAGCATGGCCACGCCCGACGCGATGGCGCCCTTGGCCAGCTGCACCTGGCGCACGTCCTCCTGGGTGAGGACGATCTCCCGCGGGGCGCCGTCCTCGCCGGCCCGCCGCACCACCACCTGGCGCTGCTCGCCGCGGAGCTCGACCCGGTCGCGCAGCCGGGGGGGCAGCCGGTCGCGCGCCTCGACCTGGATGAGCCCGCTGGGGTCGATCACGCCGGCGTCCAGGAGCCCGGCCACCAGGTCGATGAGGCCGGAGCCGCAGAGGCCGAGCGCCGGCGCCTCGCCGATGGTGTGGACGCGGATGTCGTCGTCCACCTGCACGCGGTCGATGGCGCCCGCCGCTCCGCGCATGCCGCAGCGGATCTGCCCGCCCTCGAGCGCCGGGCCGGCCGGGGCCGAGCAGGCCCAGAGCCGCTGCCGGGAGCCCAGCAGGACCTCCCCGTTGGTGCCGATGTCCACCGCGCAGCGCAGGGGCTCGGTGGCCCAGAGCCGCGTGGCCAGGGCCACGGCCACCGCGTCGGCGCCCACGAAGCCGGCCACCAGCGGCAGCAGGCACACGCGCGCCTCGGGGGCGGTCTTGAGCTGCAGCTCGCGCGCGGCCAGCGTCAGGGGATGGCGCATCACCGGCGCGTACGGGGCCAGCCCGACCCAGCTGGGGTCGATGCCCAGCAGCAGGTGATGCATGCCGGTGTTGCCCACGATCACGACCTTGTAGATCCACTTGGGGAGGATGCCGGCCTCCCGGCACAGCTGGGCGATGTGCCGGTTGAGCAGGCCGATGATGCGCGTCGTGAGCTGGCGCAGGTTGTTCGGGTTGAACTGCGCGAAGGCGATGCGCGACATCAGGTCGCCGCCGAAGGCCGCCTGCGGGTTGAGGCTGGAGACGGCCGCCAGCTGCTCGCCCGACTCGAGCTCGAGCAGGCTGCTCACGACGCTGGTGGTCCCGATGTCCACGGCCAGGCCGAACTTCATGGCCGCCGTGTCGCCGCGCTCCACGGCCAGGATGCGCGGTCCGAAGGTGGTGACGGTCACCATGCCCTCGTCCTCCCGCAGCGCCGCCGGCAGGCCGGCCAGCACGGTCGGCCCCACGTCCTCGGGCCGGCGCCCGACCGCGGCCAGGAGCTGCTCGAGGTCGGAGGTCTGGTGGTGCTCCTCGCGCGGGACCCCGACCTTCACCACCTGCTTGACCACGCCGGCGTCGATCGTGATGCCGCTGGCGGCGGGGCCCGGGCCGGCGCCCAGGATCTGGAAGGCCTGCTCCTCGAGCGGCGGCGCCAGCTGGACGGTGACGGCCGCCTCCAGGCGGCACTGGCAGGCCAGGCGGTAGCCGTCCCGCACCTGCGCGTCGCCCAGCTGCACCTCGTCGGCGATCGTGGGCGGCGGGATGGCCCCGGCGATGAACTTCACGCGACAGGACGTGCAGCGGCCGCGGCCGCCGCAGGTGGCGGTGATCTCGATGCCCGCCTCGTGGGCCGCCCGCAGGATGGTGGTGCCGGGCGCCGCGCTCAGCGCGCGACGGGCGGCGGGATCGCGGGGGTCGGTGAGGACCGTGAGGGGGACGGCCACGAGCATGGATTGTAACGCGCGCGGCTTGCCCGGGCCGGGCTCCCCTGAGTATGCTCCGCCGGGTGACGTCGCGGGCGCCGGGGCCGGCCGGGCGGAGGGGCCGGGGCGCGCCGGCCGAGCCCACCAGGAGGATGCGATGGACGAACGCGTGATGGAGCAACGCCTGGCCGCCCTGGAGAGCCGGCTGGCGCGGCTGGAGAGCCTGCTGGAGCGGGCGACGCTGGATGCCGACGCGGCCCGGGAGCGCATCCAGCGGTGGGTCACCGAGTACGTCTCGCTGCGGCTGCAGCAGCTGGTGCCCGAGACGTGCGAGCACGCGCCGGAGGAAGGCGCGGCCGCCGAGGGCCCCGTGCTGCCCGGCACCGCGATCCGGTGCACGGAGGAGGTGCTGCACCGCCTCGGCCGCATCCCGATCCCGTTCGTGCGGCAGATGGTGACGCAGAAGGTGGTGGAGACGGCCCGGGCCGAGAAGGTGGGCGTGGTGGACGTCGCCTTCTTCGAGCGCGCCGCCACCTTCTGACAGTGCAAGCTCTCGGGGGAGGATCTCCTGAGCTTCAAGCACTGGCAGGAGCACGTCACCGGCGGGCTGCGGTTCTGAGCGAGGACGAGGCGCCCGTCCCCCTCCCCATCGAGGACGCGCTGGACCTGCACGCCTTCGCGCCGCGGGACGTCGCCTCGGTGGTGGAGGAATACCTGGACCAGGCCGCCGCCCGGGGCTTCCTCGAGGTCCGTCTCATCCACGGCCGGGGGATCGGGGTGCAGCGCCGGATCGTGCGGGCCGTCCTGGCCCGCCATCCCCGGGTGGCCGCGTTCCACGACGCCGAGCCGGAACGGGGCGGCTGGGGCGCCACGGTGGTCCGGCTCCGGCCCTGAGCCGGGCCACCGCGGCCGGCGGTCAGGCGCCGGGGCGGCGCGCGGTGCGCTCGGCCAGGTGGCGGACCAGGAAGTCCTGGTCGAGCGGTGAAAGGTCGAACCGGCGCGATGCCTCGTCGATGAGCTTGATGCGATCGGCCTTGGGGTTGTCGGCCAGCTGCTCGTCGATCCACTTGACGGCCTGCTTGATGGGGGCCTCTCCGGCCATGCTCACTCCTTCCCTGCCGGCAGGACGCCGAAGGGGGCCGGGGCCGTGCCCGGCGGCCCCGGCCCCCTCGGTCAGCCGCCCTGCTCGTGCTTCGTCTTCCACTCCTTGTTGAGGTCCTCGACGCCCGGGATCACCTTGATCGTGCTCCACGTCGCCCGCGCGGCACCACGCATGGCGTAGTAGAGGGTCTCGCTGATCTCGTCGTCGGTGGCGCCGGCTTGCTTCGCAGCCGCGAAGCGGCCCGGCACTCAGGACGTGCAGCCGGCCGCGGCCATGGCGGCCAGGGCGACCAGCTGGGCGGTCTTGGGATCCAGCGCGCCTTCCCGGTAGTAGAGCCCGGCGAACTCCTTCATCTGACCCATGCGTTCGGCCTCCGAGGGGGCGAAGTGACAGCAGGCCGTCATTATAGCCTCCGGGCTGGCGGCGCCCGGGCCCGGGAGCGGCTGGCGGGCGACCCGACCAATTGGCTGTTGACGGACCGAATTTTCCGACCAAAATGGTTCCTGGTGGACATTCGCCTCGACCGCACCAGTGCCGTCTCGCTGGCTCGCCAGATCCAGGCCCACCTGGAGCGCCTGATCCGGGAGGGGGTGCTGGCGCCGGGGATGAAGCTGCCGGCCAGCCGGGAGCTGGCCGCGGCGCTGGGGGTGAACCGGGCCACGGTGGTGCTCGCCTACGAGGAGCTGGTGGCGGCGGGCTGGGCGCGCTCCCACGTCGGGCAGGGCACCTTCGTCGCCGGCCCGACGGCGCCGTCCCGCTCGGCGCCGCCGAAAGCTACCGCGTGCTGCTCGAGCAGGCGTTCATCAAGGAGGAGAAGAAGACGGTCGGCCAGATCGCCGCCCAGGCCGAGTTCTTCAGCTTTGGCACCAACGACCTGACCCAGCTCACCTTTGGCTACAGCCGCGACGACGCGGGCAAGTTCCTGCCGGCCTATATCGAGCAGGGCATCCTGGAGACCGACCCCTTCCAGTCGCTCGACCAGGAGGGCATCGGCCAGCTCATCCGCCTGGGCACCGAGCGGGGCCGCCAGGC